>CBFGLP010000139.1:0-2620 GCA_965649595.1 uncultured Myxococcales bacterium
TCCAGGATATCGCGCTACTCACGGGTGTGAACGCGTACGAAGAATCGAGAGTTTTGCGGCCAGAATATGTGCAGGGAGCCACCCAGCACGCGTGCTGGGTGCGAATGTCAATTGGCCATGTATGTGCATATTAAATAACTCTGATGGGCTTACACGTTGGGCATTTTGCATCGACAGCCATGCTCACATTGAACAATTGGCATCTGGTACCCGGCACATTGGCCAGGTCCTGCCCAGAAGGTATCGACTATCAGACCGACTCACCGACGCGAGCAAACCGAGCTCGACGCGTGAGCCGAGCGCGTGCTCGCAGCCGAAACCATCGACGGCGTCTTCGACTGACGGTGCTCTACACGAGCGCCACCGCCAAGAGCACGCCGCCGCCCTTCTCGAGCGCCTGCAGGCAAGCCTGCTCGGCCCGCTCGACCGTCTTGCTGCCGGCCTCGTCGACACCGACCTGGGCGCACCCGATCGCTACCGCCCCGAGCCCGAGCGCCCCCAACCGAATCTGCACCCGCCGCGCCACGACCTCGCCACCTTCGAGGCCGGTGTGCGGCAGGACCAGCACCCAAAAGTCGTCGATCCGCCCGAGGTCATCGACCCCGCGGATGCTGGCCAAGATCGTCTCTCCGATCTTCGAGACCTGCACGGCGTCGTCGGACGAGGCGCTCGCGAGCCGGATGGCCAGGATCGTGACCCCATGCTGGTACCGGCGCGCTCGCATCAGCGCCTCGTCGAGCCGGCGCGCGAGCTCGATCATCGTGCGGACCCGCGGCTTTCGAGGCTCGCGCTCGCGGGCGGCCAGCTCGGCCTTGAGGTCGTCGATCTGCCGCCCGAGCCTCGCCTCGGCGCGCCGCAGCGAGGCCTCGCCGCTGCGATCGACGAGCACCACGAAGCGCTGCCCGTCGAGCTCGAGCGTCGCGGCGCTCAGCTCGCGACCGAGCCCGTCGCCGCCAACCTGGCGCAGCACCGGCGTGCTCGTTTCGACGTGGGGCGGCAGCTCGGCGAGCGGCGGGAGCTCGGGCAAGACCTCGTGGAGCGAGCGACCCGCGATTGGCAGGGTCGCCCCGGTCAGCATTATGAAGTGTTCCGACGCATCCACGATCGTGTCGTCGGCTCGCAGCCGACATGCACCACCACCGGTCGCGTCGATGAGCGCAAACATCCCCCCGGCCATCGAGGAGAGGTTAGCCCTGGGTGTGGGGCGGAGAAAGAGCCGCGGCGCCGAGTCAGTGCGGGAGGTCGGCTGCCGACGAGTCGCCCCCGGTGTGCTCGCGTCCGTCGAGGTAGGGGATGAAGGGGATCAGCAGCATCGAGGGGATCGTCGCCGCGAAGGTGAACCCGAAGTAGGCGGCGAAGCCCATCGCGTCGGCCAAGAAGCCCGAGAACACGCCAGCGAGCGTGAAGCTGACGCTCATCAGCGCGGTGACGATCGCCATGTGCCCGGCCTTGTGCGCGGGATCGCAAGTGCGCATCAGGTAGACCATGAACACGGCGGTGCCGAGGCCCGCCCCGGCGTGCTCGATCACGATCACGCCGGCTGCCAGCATGTCGACCGAGGTGAGGTACTCGGGCGCGCGCGCGGGATCGGGCAGCATGCTCTCGGGCAGCATGGCCAAGCCGAGGTAGAGCAGGTTGAGCACGTTCTGGGCCAGCATGAATGGCCAAATCCACCGACGCAGCCCGTCGCGCGCGATCAACCGGCCGCCGATGATCGTGGCGCCGAACGAGGCGATGATGCCGACCGTTCCGTTGGCCAGACCAAAGGTCTCGAGCGGCATGTGCAGCGCGTCGCTCAAGAACGGCCAGCGCATCTTCTGCAAGAACGACTCGCCGGTCCGAAACAAGATCACGAAGGCCAGGATCACGCCGATGCGCGGCTGGGCCAGGAAGCTGAAGAAGTTGGCTCGGTAGTCGGACAGCTGACCGCGCTCGCGGTCGGCTTCGAGCCGCCGACGCAGGCGTGGGAGCCAGGCGAGCATCACCAGCAGCGCGAGCAACAGGCCCCACGCGGCCCAAGCCCCGCCGTCGAGCAGCGCGACGAGCTGGGCCAGGCCCGGCCGCGCCTCGACGAAGGCCCGCCACTCGAACTGCAGCTCGGTGAGCAGCGCCCAGTGCCGCTCGAGCGCGTCGATGCCGAGCGCGAGCGCGAGCAAGGGCAGCACGCGCCAGCTCGCGAGCGGTCGCAGCAAGGCTCGCCACGACGAGCCGGGGGTCTCGATCTTCGGCAGCCACAGGCCGTGAAACGCGAGCAGCAGGCCCATCGCCACGGCGGCGATCCACAGGCCCTGCACGAAGCCCAGCTTGGCGCACAGCCACAAGAGCGGGCCGCTGACGGCCAGCATCGCTACTCGATAGGCGGCGGCGCGGTAGCCGACGTAGCGCGACTTGCCGGTCTCGTCGAGCGCCTCGAGGTAGTAGCCGTCGATCGCGATGTCGTGCGTGGCCGAGACCAGCGCGAGCAGCAGGAAGCCGACCGCGAGCAAGCCGAGCGCGTCGCGGCCACCGGCGGCCAAGATCCCGAGCAGGGCGATCACGACGACCAAGATCAGCTCGCAAGCGAGCAGCCAGCGGCGCTTGGTCTCGTAGTTGTCGACCAGCGGGCCCCACAGGAACTTGA
>CBFGLP010000140.1:0-2730 GCA_965649595.1 uncultured Myxococcales bacterium
TCTTCGCGGGCTTGCTCGAGCGCGTCGCGGAGCTCGACGGTCGAGCGCTCGCGTCGAAGCGCGACGTCGATGCCCGCACGCATGGCGGCCAACGGGGTTCGCAGCTCGTGCGCTGCGTCGGCCAGCAGCCGGTCCTGCGAGAGCTTCGCGGCCGCGAGGCGGGCGGTCGTCTCGGCGATCGCACGGCGCAGCTCGGCGATCTCGTCGGTCGCCAGATCCGGCGGCGGTGGCTGATCGAGCACACCCGCTCGCAGCCTTCGCATGTGCGCGGTCAAGTTGCCGACCCGACGCGCGAGGCTGCGTGCGTGGGCGACTTGGACCACCAGCGAGAGCAGGGCCGCGATCGCTACGACCAGCCCGGAGATCTTCCAGTAGGTGGTCATCTCGCGATCGTGGCGCTCGAGCGAGGCGGCCAGCCAGAGCGCGTGCGGGCGCCCGTCCGGCGCGTCGACGCGGACCTGCAGCACGCGATCGCGGGTGCCGTCGTCGGCGATCACGGTGTCGAGCCGAGCGGTCCGCGAGAGCGTGCCGGGGTCGAGCGTCGCGGGGCCGGAGTCGGGTCGCGGGTAGGCGGTGATCGCTTGGCTATCGGGCCCATAGAGCGCGCCGCGAGGGGCGAAGTCGAGGACCTGCGGCGCGAGCGGGGACTCGACCAGGTGCAGGTGCGGCGTCGCGGCGCGGTCGAACAGGCTCACGGCCTCGACGGCGGCCTGGCCGAGCAGCGCTCGATCGTGCTCGGCCAACATGACCCGCTCGAACGCGAGGCCGGCGATCACGGTGCTGGCGATCAATACGGCCAGAGGTAGCGCGGCACCAAACAGCAAGAGCCGAGCACGCAGGCCGAGCCGGCGGCGGGTCGGGCTCTCGCTCACCCAGGACCTCGGTCGCTCGTGGCCGCGTCGACGACCAGGCGCAGACCGACGCCACGCACGGCCTTGAGCTGCACGGCCTCGCCCGCGACCCGAGTCAGCTTGCCGCGCAAGTAGCCGATGTAGACGTCGAGCACGTTGGGATCGCCCTCGAAGTTGGACCCCCACACGGCCGAGAGCAGGTGGCTGCGCGCGACGACCTCTCCGACGTGGGAGAAGAGCTCGCAGGCGAGCGCGTACTCGCGTGGGGTCAGGCCGAGCTCGCCGAGCGGGCCCACGATCACGCGGCGGCGGCCATCGATCTGCACTGAGCCGGCTCGATAGAGATCGAGCTGACCGGCGCCGCGACGATGCAGGGCCTCGAGCCGCGCGAGCAGCTCGGCGAACGCAAAGGGCTTTACCAGGTAGTCGTCGGCCCCGGCCTTGAGACCCGTGACTCGTTCACCGATGCCGCCCCGGGCGGTCAGCATCAGCACGGGTGTCCGCAGGCCCAGCTCGCGCCAGCGGCGGAGGATCGTGACCCCGTCGAGGTCCGGGAGCATCCAGTCGAGCACGATCACGTCGTAGTCGATGTCGCGCGCCTGCGCGGCTGCTTGAGCGCCGGTCGTGCAGAGGTCGACCTGGTGGCCCTCCTCGCGCAGGCCCTGACCGAGCACGGCGGCGAGCTTGGCCTCGTCTTCGACTAGCAGCAGCTTCATGGCTCGGCAGCGGGTTCGGGTTCGGGAGCGGGCGTGGCCTCGGGCGATTGTAGTCCGCGTCGCGCCGCACGACCGGCGAGCCAGGGATAGAGGGCCGGTAGGATCACCAAGGTCAGCAGCGTCGATGTCACCAAGCCACCGACGACCACCGTAGCGAGCGGCCGCTGGACCTCGGCGCCGACGCCCGTCGCCAGCGCCATCGGGACGAAGCCCAGCGCGGCGACCAGCGCGGTCATCATGACCGGTCGCATGCGCTCGAGCGCGGCCGCGCGGGCGGCCTCGCGTGCGGGCATACCGGCGCGCTGGCGCGCGAGCAGGCTCGACATCAGCACGACGCCGTTGAGCACGGCGATGCCCGAGAGCGCGATGAAGCCGATCGCGGCGGAGATCGAGACCGGCATCGCGCGGCCCCACAGCGCCAGCGCACCACCGACGCCGGCGAAGGGCACGTTCAGGAAGATGATCGCGGCCGGACGCAGCGAGCGGAACACGCTGACCAGCAAGATCGCGATGCCGAGCAGCACGATCGGGAGCACGACGGCCAGCCGGGCGCGGGCCTCCTCGAGCTGGGCGTACTGACCTCCCCAGACCAGCCGCACGCCCGCAGGCAGATCGATCCGATCGTCGACGGTCTCCTGAGCAGCCACGACGACGTCGCCGAGCTCTCCGCCGCGCACGTTGAAGCCGACGACGGTCCGTCGCTGGGCCTCGTGGCGGTTGACCAGCGCGGGCGTCTCGACCACCTCGATCGTCGCGATGCGCTCGAGCGGGATCAGCTCGCCGTTCGCGGTCGCGACGGGCACTTGCGCGAGCGTGAACGCGTCGGCGTCGTGAGCGAGGCGCAGCCGGATCGGCACGCGGATCGGTCCGTCCCAGGTCGCGCCGACCTCGACGCCGATCTCGAGCGCCTGGACCAGCTCGAGCACCTCGGCGGTCGAGAAGCCGAGCCGGGTGGCCTCGAGCAGATCGGGGTGGATCTCGATCAGCGAGACGGCTGGTGGCGCGAGGATCCGAACGTCGCTCGCCCCGGGGACCTCGCTGATCACCGCGACGAGCTGCTCGGCGGCGCTGCGGCTGGCCTCGATGTCCTCGCCGTAGACGCTGACCGCCACGTCGGTGACCGAGCCACCGACCAGCTCGTTGAAGCGCATCTGGATCGGCTG
>CBFGLP010000141.1:0-1935 GCA_965649595.1 uncultured Myxococcales bacterium
GGGTGAAAAGGACTACGGCGTGCCCGAGCTGCTGACCTACGCGATCATGCAGACCGAGAGCCGCTTCGATCCGGGCGCGACCTCGTATGTGGGGGCGCGCGGGCTGATTCAGCTGATGCCGGCCACGGCGGAGACCGTTGCTAGCAAGGTCGGCCTGAAGGTGTCCGAGCATCAATTGTATGATCCTGCGACCAATCTATCGTTGGGTCAGCGCTACCTCGCGGGGCTGACGGCCCGGTGGGGCAACGTCGACGGCGCGCCGGTGCTGGCGGTGCCGAGCTACAATGCGGGGCCGGGGCGGACGGATCAGTGGTCGAAGGAGCGCGCGGGGTGGGAGCTCGATTTGTTCGTCGAGGCGATCCCCTTTGATGAGACGCGGCACTATACGCAATCGGTGCTGGGGCGCTGGGCGGCGTATCGGTGGTTGTATGGGCAGGGGGATGGGGCGGAGCGGTTGCCCTATTTGCCCTTGACGATCCCGGCTCGGGCAGCGGGGGATTGAGGCGACGCCGGTCACGGTTCGTGGCAGACTCGCGGGCGCGAGTGACTCCGGCGAGCTTGGCGCGTTCGTATTGCTTCTGGGGCTCGCGAGCGACGCTTTATCGGTGACGATCTCGACGTATCGGCATGTGATGGGCTCGCTCGCTTGGGGCTACCTGCTGGCGCTCACGCGCCGAAACCCGGCTCCGACTAGGGATGACCGGTATCAGTCAGTGACCTCGAGCTGGCTTTGCTCCCATTCGCCAAAGGTCTTTCCGGTGCCGACGTGTCGCCACGCGAGGCGACCATTTACTGGGAAACCCGCGATAATGCGTCCTGCTGCGCTGGGCGATTTGAACGGATAATCCTGCGTGAAGCGCAATCCCTTGGGGGTTTGCTCGAGCACTCCGCTCTCCAATAGCTCTGTCCGCTCCGCCCGGCCCGCGGGCGGAAGGCTCTCCCCGACTTCCGTGCGGGCGTAGGATCCGGCCAGGACTACGAACTCGCCATCTTGCAGGTGGCAATGCGCTGTCAGGCCGGCGATGGTGTATTCGAACTTGGGCGCACGCTTGTTTGACTTGGTCTCGCCACGGACGACACGCGGAGCATGAAAGGCGCGTACACCGAGGATACCGAGCAAGAGGTACATGTGCTCGAGCATCTCCTCCATTTCAGCGATGTCGGCTTCGGGCAGGTTTCCGCCTGGCCCGGCTTGTTGGTTTATTACCAGGGCTTGCTTCGCGTTTAGTGCTCGTTTGATCAGTTGGGCTTCGAGATATCGAGCGTGGGCTTTGGTTAGGTTGTCGTCTTTGCTGACGAAGAGGACGACGTCGTTCCAGAAGTCCTTCA
The DNA here is from genome assembly GCA_965649595.1 of uncultured Myxococcales bacterium. Lineage (GTDB taxonomy): Bacteria > Myxococcota_A > Polyangia > Nannocystales > Nannocystaceae > Plesiocystis. The sequence goes on from CBFGLP010000141.1 coordinate 1,330, forward strand.
CCTGGTCTGTGTCGTGTTTTTGTAGCCTTGTGAATATGTTGTCACCCTCGCCAATGTATACAACCTCTCGGGTTGAGTTATCGCTATCCATGCCCACGAGGATATACACTCCAGTCCGAGATGCCTCAGGCCGACGCTGCAGATCCGCGAGCTGCGTGCGAGGGGCCATCACTGCTTTGCAGGTAGAGAGGCCAAGCTCGGCGGTGCGGAGGCCTGATGGGGTGCCTTCAGCGAGGAAGATCTTGACTTGTCGGCGCATCGTCATACTTGTGGGTATTTGCTCGAGCGCTGGGAGGCGGGACACCCGAGCCAGAACGGACGGGGGCTGTGTTGAACCAGTCCTGAGTCAGCAGGCACCACGATTGGATCGTTGGTCCGGACCAGCATGCCATACCTGTCGGTCTACGTAATCACCGTTCCAGCAACTCCGTCCCCTGTACACAGGCCTGTGGCTTTCGCGCCGGCACGCTGCGATACTCGGACCCCGCGATGCCGCCCGTCGTCCTCGCCTCTTCGGTCCGCGCCGTGACGGTCTACCGCCGCGGCGCCCTCGTCACCCGTGAAGCTACCCTCGCGCACGAGGCTGTCGTCAGCCCGTCCGGGCTG
>CBFGLP010000142.1:0-18022 GCA_965649595.1 uncultured Myxococcales bacterium
ACGGCGCTCGAGAGCCGGCCGGTCGAGCTCGCGCACCTCGATCTGTGGGAGCTACCGCCGCCGGCAGTCGAGCCGGTCGAGCCGGCCGAGCCAGTCGTCTCGAGCGAGCTCGAGGCGCAGATCGAGCAGCTCGAGCGGCGAGTCGGCGAAGGCGAGGATGCCCTGCTCGCGGTCATGAAGCTGGCGTTTGCCCGAGACGAACGAGCCAAGCCCGCGCCCCCGGAGACCGCCGAGCTGATCGCCAAGGGCGAGCGACTCGACGAGCACGCCTTCGATGTCCACGAGCAGATCGAGGTGATGCTGCAAGCGCAGAGGGCCGCCGCTGCCGAGCCCGAGCCTCCCCCGGTCACCCCGCCGCCCCCACCCGAGCCCGATCCCGAAGACCTGCTGCTCGACGCCATCCGCGAGGAGCTGCGGCAGATCCGACACGGCCACGAGGCGCTCTTGTCCGAGGGCTTGCTCGACAAGATCGAGGTCGAGTCGCGGCGCGGCAAGGCGGCGCTGGTCCGCATCGACGGGGCCGTGATCTTCGACGCCGATCACCCCTGCTTTGCGCGGGCGCTCGCCGAGCCGGGTGATCCGGTCTGGGTCAGCTTCCTGACCTCGGTCGCCTACTCGGCGCTCAACCATTGGCAGGCGCAGATCACCGACGACGACGAGCTGGCGTTCCACGATCGCCACGCCGCGCTGCTGCTGTCCGGCGTGCTAATGGCCAGCGACGCGGCTGCGTCTCTCTAGGCTCCCGAGCTTGGGGTCCGACACCCAAACTTGGTGGATTCTCATGGAAACACTGGGGAGGGAGATGCGCATATTCGCCCAAGCAAATGACGGGGATCTCGCTTACCACTGGTCGTCGGCGCACGCGTTGCGCTCGACACGTCGACGCACCCGGTTCAGAATGGTGCCGTGGGTGGCCCAAATCTGTGTCTTCGTTTCCAGTGCCTGGGGATCGCGCTATTGGTCGCAGCGCCGAACCAAGTAATCGCAGCGCCGCCAGTCGAAAATCCCGAGGAGAAACCGAAGAAAGCAGAAAAGGAACGGAAGAAGGCTGAGGAGCAACGGAAGAAACGGAAAATCCCCGGTGGTGAATACGAGCGGCTCATGCCGGGGCCGTGGGTGTCGGGCCTCCAGCGTTATGATAATGGCTACCGATATTGTTATGACATCGAGCGTCGTGCTCGTTCCATATCTCAGCATGAGATGGCCTGGGGCGTCATATTTGGATTTGCGGCTCTCGCGGCCGTAGCGGCCGGAACAATACTCCTAACAGGGAATGACACCGTGACGCCGAGGGAGCGCATTGTCGGCATTGCAATGCCGGTGCTGGCGACCGGATTTACGATCTCGTCGGGGTTGCTGCTGAGGCGGTCGAGCAATGCATCGGAGCTATCTGCAGCGGCGGCTCGAGCCAACACGGCGGAGACGCACAAGAACGCTGCGGCGCGCTGCCGAGAAGCTGCCGCGGCATGGAACGAAGGGCGTTCCGCCGCTGCCGCCGAAGCGGACGAGCGTTTTCAGCAAGAGCTTGAGGATGAGCGCGATCCCGAGGGGGCAAAGCAGAAGGCGCTGGATTCGAAAAGCTTGGAGATCCTGACCGAGATTAATCTGTTGGATAAGGATCTGGTCGCATTCTTGATGAGCGTAGAGCAGGAAGGACCGCTGGCCCCCGACGTCAACGATCGACTCAAAATTGTAGACGAACGGCTCGCCAAGCTGAAGGCGGATATCGAGACGCTGTCTCCTCCTGTGGAGATCTCGACTATGGTGGAGAAACTCGACGAGCATCTCAAGGCGATCAAGGCCGCTATCGATAAAAAAGGCGCCCCCGATAAAAAAGACCCCCCGGAGCCCGAGTAGCCGTGAACCCGGTATGTATCAATGCCCAACGCGGTGCCGAGGTAATCATCAGCGAAGGGGTCTCGAGGCCCTGAACCGCTCTGACCTTCTGCTCGCAGTTGGTCAGCCCCCGCCGAACAGCCCGCAGCCCTCGCGCGAGGGCGGCTCGTAGGGCGGCGGCTCGACGACGATCCGCGGCTCGCTCTCGAGCTCCTTCGCCGGCGCGCAGCGGGTCCGGCGGAACACTGTCGGGACGTCGCGCCACTGCGGCGCGTCGGCGTTGAGCAGCGACTGGAACTCCATCCGCTCCGGATCGATCGTGCCCGAGAAGCGATCGAGCAGGTAGCCGCCACCGATCGGTCCGCAGAGCCGCTCGTCCTTCCACTCGCTCGCGTCGAAGCGCAGCGCGAGCTCGTCGACCTCGCCCGCGGCCTGCTCGACGACCGCCCCGCGATAGCCCGAGCCGCAGGCCGGCGCCTGCTGGTCGTGCTCGTCACCATCCCAGAACTCGGCCCGGATCGTCCCTCGCAGCTCGCTGCGCTCCTGGACCGCGCCGATCCGCTCGATGTCGAGCACGAACACGTACCACTGCATCACGTGGCCGTAGAACACGTGCGCTCGCCACTGGCCGGCGACGAGGTCGTCGCCGCAGTCGGACGCGGGCGGTGGCAGGCGGGCGCGCTGCTCCTCGATCGTCGCCCGACCGAGCGCGGGGCCGAGCACCAGGCCGACTCCGACGATGGCTCCGAGCACGCGAAGACGGATCGTGCTCGAGGCCTGCCGCGCTCGAAGCTCTGCCATTCGTGGATTTTCTGCCGGGGAGGGGAGCTGAGCAAGCACTGATCCCTCGGGTGGATCCGATCCGGTCGAAGCCCGCGTGATAGCCTGCTCGTCGAGGTGCTCATGATGGCTCGGTGCTTGCTCGCTCGTTCGCTTCGCGTCCTGTTGCCCACCGCCTCGCTCATGCTCGCTTGCAGCGGCGACCCGCAGGGGCCTGGCGCGGACGAGGTCGGAGAGAGCGAGTCCGAGGGCGAGTCGAGCGGGTCCGAGTCGAGCGGCTCGGGCGAGACCAGCGACGACGGCTCGACGGATACCAGCGAGAGCGACGAGAGCTCGACCGACACCGGTGACATCGACGAGAGCGAGGCGAGCGAGACCGGCCCGGACGAGCCCGACCCGCGCCTTGGGGCGCTGCTGACCTACGCCCCACGGGTGTGGCTCGACGACGAAGAGGAGTACTTTCCGTCTTCGGTCGAGCTCGTGTATCCGCACATGGTTCGCTTCGCCGACGGCGAGGGCAATCATTGGATCCGAACCATCGAAGCGCTCGAGTCTCCCTCGGACGAGCTGCCCTTCTTTCAGGGCGATCTCGCCGATGCGCCGGTCTATGCCTATTACGCCGAGAAGAGCCCCGAGATCGTCGATTTGGTGTACTTCTTTTGGTACCCCTACAATCGCGGAAAGTCGGTGCTCGACACGATCTGGGGCAATCACGTCGGCGATTGGGAGCACATCACCGTCCGGCTGCTGCGCGAGGGCGACGCGCTCGTGCCCAGCCAGGTCTATCTATCGGCCCACAGCTTTGGCGGAGCGTACGGGTGGGACGAGATTCAGCGCTTCGAGGACACGCATCCGATCGTGTACTCGGCCTGGGGCTCGCACGGCATGTGGAAGGATCCGGGCGACCACGTGTACATGACGATCGGCGTCACCGACCCGATCTTCGATACGTGCATCAGCCTGATCTGCACGGACCTCGTCGACGAGACCAGCGAGGGCACGGCGTGGGACACGTGGGAGCGGCTCGAGGGGTTCGACTTCATGGCGCAGGAGGGGCTCGGGGGCAGCGAGTGGCCGGTGTGGATGAGCGATCAATTCACGGATCCGGGGGCAGGGGATCCGACGATCCCGGGAATGGGGCCAATTTATCGGTGGGGGAACCCGGAGGATTGCTCGACGCTCGGGGTCGACATCAGCGATTTGATTGGGGTCTGCCGGCTCGAGGACGGGCCTACGGGGCCAGTGTCGAAGGGGGTCTGGGGGATGGAATTACAGTGATCGCTCGGCCCAGCGAACGGTGGGGGCTCGTTATGGGCCGCGCTCGCGAGCGCCCGGATTTGCGGCTATGCTCGCTCGTACGCGACCGAGGTGGGCGTCGATCCCAACCTCGTGGCTAGGCCCGGTCGCACTTCGACATGCCTCGACTCTTCCTCGGCCTCGACCTCCCCGACGACGTCGACTTCGATCTCCAGCTGACCGCAGGCGGCATCCCTGGCGCGCGCTGGCTGAAGCCCGACCAGCTCCACCTCACCTTGCACTTCCTCGGCGAAGTCGACGGCGGCGAGATGCGCGAGCTGGTCGCCGCGCTCGACGAGCTGAGCGCACCGGCCTTCGACATGCGCTTGAGCGGGGCTGGGGTGTTCCCGCCCCGGGGTCCGGCGCGGGTGCTGTGGGTCGGCGTCGCCGATCCGCAGCCCGTGCGGGTCGTGCAGGAGCGCACCGGTCGAATCCTGGATCGCGTCGGCATCGACCGAGAGCGCCGCAAGTTCCACCCGCACGTCACGGTCGCCCGGCTCGACCGAGCGCCCCGCGAGGACGTCGCCGACTGGGTCACCGGTCACTCGCTCTATTCGAGCCGCAGCTTCTTGGTCGATCGGGTCCGCCTCTATTCGAGCGTGCTCGGACGCGAGGGTGCCAAGTATCGAGTCGAGGCTGCGATCCCGCTCGAATCGAGCGAATAGGCCTATTCGCAGGAGTAATTAAAAAAATCTTCGATCGGTCTCTTGACGGGCCGGTTGTGGTCCGCTAAATCAATCGCACTCCGTCGGGAGTGATGGTCATGAACGCCGTGATGAACTGCCAACTGGGCCAACTGGGATCGGCCGCCGCGCTCCAGCTCACGCTGTCGAGCCGCCCGTATCCGCAGTATCGCCCGGCGCCACGGCCTACCAAGGGCCGTTGAGCCCCTGAACCGTAGGCCGTCCGCGGCCGAGGCTCTCGTAGAGAGCACGAATTCTGCCTTTTCGAGCTCCGTGCTCGGAATACTGGACCCGACAGCGAGGCTGTCAGGATCCGAGGTGGAGTCGTGTATTCGGCGAGCCTATAACTGAATACATCGGGAGATTCGGGACGTAGCGCAGCCGAGTAGCGCACCTGCCTTGGATGCAGGGGGGCGCCGGTGCGAATCCGGCCGTCCCGACTATCCGCTGGAGGCCTCATGGGGAGGCAGTGGACTGTAAATCCACGGCGTCGAAAGGCGCGAGCAGGTTCGATTCCTGCCCGGCGGACTCTTTCGAACATTACGGGATGTAGCGCAGCCTGGTAAGCGCGCCTGTTTCGGAAACAGGAGGCCGCCGGTTCAAATCCGGCCATCCCGACTTCGTCGTTCTGCCCCGCTTCGCGGGGGAGGCGGCTCTCGCCGCCTCGCCGGATTCTCGGTGCTGACGCAGCAAATCCGGCCATCCCGACTCATTTCCACAATCGAATATCACGGGATGTAGCGCAGCCTGGTAAGCGCGCCTCACTGGGAGTGAGGAGGTCGTCGGTTCGAATCCGGCCATCCCGACTATCCGCTGGCGGTCCTCATGGTGAGGCAGTGGCCTGTACCCCCACGGCGCTTTTGCGCGAGCAGGTTCGATTCCTGCCCGGCGGACTCATCTCGAACTCGATAGCCCCTCACTCGCCCGGTGCATCGCCTGCCGGCGGAGCGACGACGGTCGCTTGCGCGTTCGCAGGCGTCACGAACACGGTCTGCACACCGTCGCGCGAGCCGATCAGCCACAGCTCGCCCATCTTCGAGTCGATCGCCGCGAACACGTCCGAGTCCAGCAGCGGGCCCTCGGGCAGCTTCACGCCCTCGGGCAACGCGACCTCGCGCCACTTTCCCTTTGGATCGCGATGCAGCAGCCTGCGTCGGCTCGGCTCTTGCGACCAGATGTTGGCCTGAGCCCACATCCCGCCGTCGTTGGTTGGCCACAGCGCCTCGAGATCGACGCGGTTCAGATTCTCGAGCTTCCAGTCGCCTGCCTCGAAGTGGAGGATGTTGCCCTCCGAGCCGCCGACCGCGATGATCGAGACGTCGTGTTTCTGACGCGGGATCGAGTGGTCCCAGGACCAGTCTCCATCCGGCAGATACATCAGGTTGGGCCCCTTGCACGCCCGCGCCGTGCAAGGGGCCTGAACGAGGGCGTCGCCGTAACCTTCGTCTTCATCGAGGGCCGAGCCCAAGAGCGCGTAGATCCTGCCGGACCTGCTCTCGACCAAGTCTTTCAGCTGCCAGGGAGAGGGCGCCGAGTGGTCCGGGTTGGCAGAGCTGCCGCCAGCGACCCGGAGCAAGCCCGCGTTGGTCTTGACGAGGTAGCCGACCTTCCAGCTCTTGCGGAGCACCTCGACCGACTCGCGGGCGATCCACGTATCGCCCGCGATTGTCTGCGGGACCCAGCGGGTGTTGTTGCGCAAGCGATGCAGGCGGAGGCGACCGGTGGCCTCATCGTCCGTAGAGTCGTTCGGGCTCCGCTCGATCGCCCAGGCCTCCTCGGGCCACTGGCCGCTCAGCGCTCCTGGTGGCTCGTCGATCGTGACGCTCACCAGCGTGCCGGTCGCGTCGACCGAGTAGAAGTTGGGGTAGGTGCCCGCGAGGATGCCGGTCGCGAAGTACACGAAGCCGCGCGGGGCCGCGTCGCCGGGCAGGGTGGCGACCTCGCGCCACGCGACCACGTGCGGCTCGAGGTTCACCTCGGTGACGCCGAGGTGCTCGATCGGGGCCGGCTTGCTCGGCTCTGGCTCGGCCGGCTCTGGCTCGCTCGGCTCCGCTGGCTTCGGCTCGCTCGGCGCTGGCTCGCTCGGCGCTGGCTCGCTCGCGGGCTGCGGAGTCGTGCCGACAGGCTCGATCTGCTCGGCGTCGAGATCGGGTGCAGGCTCCGGCGACTTGGCCGTGCAGGCGAGCAGCCCAACCGCACTGATGAGACTCGATAGGATCCGCGAGGTGTCTTCGCTCATCGCGGGGCGAGGATAGCCTGGACCGAAGGGTCCACACCCGCGAGCTGCGCTCTTCCTCGGCCCCGCGCGAGCGGGTACGAATGTGCATGCGAGCGATCGTCGAGCTGAGCGTCGCGGCTGGACTGGTGATCGGGCTGGCGTCGAGCCTCGGCTGCAAGGGTGAGCACCCGAGCGAGAGCCCGACCATCGAGAGCCCAACCACCGAGAGCGAAGCGCCGGCCGACGCTGGCGACGACTCCGAGCTCGGCTTGGTCGGCGGCACGACCTCGGTCAGCCAAGAGCTGTCGCCCGAGCTGCTCGGTGAGCTGCGCGAGGGGGAGGGCGGCCGCATCGTCGTCGTTGCGCCCGGCTTCATCGCGGCCTCGCGCTGCACCGACTGCGGAGCGCCGACCTATCTCCGCTTCCTCGCCGTGCGCTGCGCAGACGAGCTGCACTGCGAGGTGTTGACCGAGCAGTGCGAGGGCAAAATTAGCCGCGCGGCGGACCGAATCGACATCCAGCTCGAAGTGATCGAGGGCGTCGAAGGTGCGAGCTGTTCCGACTACTCCGGCAGCTTCGAGCGCGGTCCCTGACACGGTTGAAGCCGCTGCGTCGGCGAGTGTACGCTCGACGGCCATGGCCGCGGGGCACTCCGGCGACGCACAGCCCGAGAACGACGACAAGCTGGTATTTGCCGACGAAGACACGATCGAGGTCCCAGGCCCGATCGCCGAGGCCAACGCGTGGAAGATCATCGTGATCGATGACGAGCCCGAGGTCCACGCGGTCAGCCGGCTCGCGCTCGCCAACCTCCGCGTCGATGGCCGGCCGATCGAGATCCTCAGCGCCCTCGACGGGAGCGAGGCCAAGCAGATCCTCCGCGAGACCCCCGACGTCGCGCTGGTGCTGCTCGACGTGGTCATGGAGAGCGAGCGCGCCGGGCTCGAGCTCGCGCGCTGGATTCGCGACGAGCTCGGCAATCACCAGACCCGCTTGATCTTGCGGACCGGCCAGCCCGGGACCGCGCCCGAGCAGCGGGTCATGCTCGAGTACGACATCAACGACTATCGGGCCAAGACCGAGCTGACCGCCCAGCGGCTGGTCACCACGGTGATCGGGGGTATTCGCTCCTACCGCGATCTCCGTACGATCGAGGGGCAAAAGCAGGGGCTCGAGCGGGTCGTCGCGGCGACCGTGTCGCTGTTCGAGATCCACTCGTTCCAGGCCCTGCTCGGCGGGATCTTGAGCCAGATAGCCACGCTAGGCTGCTCGCGTCGGAGCACGATGTTCGTGATGGCCAGCGGCCCGCTGTTCGGGTTTTGTCAGCCCGTCCGGGCCGAAGGGGTCGAGCAGCCCGCACCGATCATCGTCGCGGGGACCGGCCGCTTCACCGCCGCGATCGGTGATCCCGCGCCGAACCATGTCGAGCCGGGGATCTGGGCCGACGTCTCGCTCGCGCTCGAACGCCAACCGGTGATCCACCGAGGCGGCTACAGCGTGTTTGGCCTGTGCCACGAAGAGCGCTCGTTTGCGGCGCTCTACGTCGAGACGGCCGAGCGCTTGTCGAGCTGGGAGAATCACCTGCTCGAGCTGTTCTGCCGCAACGCCACGGCGGCGTGCGACAACCTCCGGCTTCACCAAAATCAGCTCGCGCTGACCGGCGTGTTCGAGCGCTTCGTGCCCAAGCGCGTGCTCGAGCTGATCGGCGCCTCCGACGTGACGCAGGTCGAGGTCGGCGATCACCTCGAGCGCGAGATGACGGTGGTCGTGCTCGACCTCTACGGGTTCACCCGGCTGGCCGAGCAGCTGCGCAGCGACGAGACCTTCGCGTTCCTCAACGCATTCTTCGCGGCGCTGGTGCCGGTGCTGCACGAGCATGGTGGGGTCGTCGACACGTACACGGGCGATGGGCTGATTGCGCTGTTCCCCGACTCGGCCGACGCCGTGCGTGCGGCGTTGGGCATGATCGAGCAGACCCGCCGCTTCGCCGACGAGTATGCGGGACCGCTGCCGCAGCGGCCCCGTGTCGGGATTGGCGTGCATCGTGGTCCGATGATCCTGGGCTTGTGTGGCGCGGCGGATCGGCTCGCCTTCACTGCGGTCGCCGATTGTGTCAATGCGGCCGCGCGGATCGAGCGGCTCACGCGTGACTTCGAGGCCGACGTGCTGATCTCGTCGGCGATCCACGAGCGGCTCCCGTCCGAGCTGCAGGCGCTGAGTCGGCCGCTCGGGCTGATGGAGCTGCGTGGCAAGCAGCAGGGCATCGAGATCTTCGAGGTGTTCGCGACGGACACCCCGAACGTCCGCACGCGCAAGGCCGCGACCCGCGAGGGCATGACCGCGCTGGCCGAGCAGCTCCGGGCCGGTCGCTGGCAGGACGCGCGCGAGCGCATCGCCCAGCTGCAGATCCGCTGGCCCGACGATAGCGCGCTCGCGGTGATCGATCGCTACTGTCGACGGCAGATCTTCCGTGTCGGCGAGGAGCGGCCGATTCCGTGAGTGACGAGCTCGCCACTTCAGCCCCCGTGGGGCTGACTAAGGCAATCTCGCCCGCCGTTCGAGAGCTGCTCGCCGAGCTGATGCGCGACCACGCCGACGCGATCATCGACGTTTGCACGGACTGGGTCATCGCGCACGCCAAGGACCTGCGGGGCGCCCGGCCGCGGGGGGAGACCCGCGCACTGGCCGAGCGAAACCTGGCCGCCCACCATGATCTGATCATGCTCGGCGATGGGCGGGCGATGGAGGAGTTCATCGAACATACGACCAGCTACCGCGCGCCCTCGCAGTTCCACGTGTCGACGCTGCTGCGCGGGTTCTTGGGCTTCAAGCGGGGCGTCGAGGCGGTGATGGAGGGCATGGACATCGATCCCTGGCTGCGCCTCGACACCCATCGGACGCTCGAGCGCCTCTATCACGAGTTGGCGTTTCGCCTGGCCGACCTCTACGCCGAGAAGCTGCTCGGGGTGATTCGCCAGACCCAAGAGCAGCTGGTTCAGCGCGAGAAGCTGGCCGCGCTCGGTGGTCTCGTCGCCGGGGTCGCCCACGAGATCAACACGCCGATGGGTGTGGCGGTGACCGCCGCCTCGCTGGTGCGTGACCGCATCACCACGCTCGAGGACGCGTACGCTCGCAACGAGCTGCGCAGGAGCAGCCTGACCGAGTTCTTCGCGAGCGCCCGGCCGGCCGTCGACATCACGCTGAGCAACCTCCGGCGCGCGTCCGAATTGATCGTCAGCTTCCGCCAGGTCTCGGTCGAGCAATCGAACACCATCGCTCGACGGATTCGCCTGTCCACCTATCTGCGCGACGTGCTGTCCAGCCTGACCCCGCTCTATCGCCGCAGCGGGCACTCGCTGAGCGTCGAGTTCGACGATAGCATCGTGGTCACGACCCACGCGGGGGCGCTCTCGCAGATCGTCACCAACCTGCTACAGAACGCGCTGACCCACGCGTTCGAGCCCGGGCGAGCGGGGACGATCTCGCTGGGGCTGCGACGCGAAGGGGAGGAGATCGAGCTGACGGTCGCCGACGACGGGCGAGGGATGAGCGACGAGGAGCGGGGGCGGATCTTCGAGCCCTTCTTTACTACGCGTCGCGGGGCGGGCGGGAGCGGGCTCGGGATGCACATCGTGCATAACTTGGTGACGGAATTGCTGGGTGGGACGATTGTCGTGGACTCGACGCTCGGGGAGGGGACTAGGGTGATCGTTCGGTTTCCGGCGGGGGAATGAGTGTGGTGATCCTGCGCGCGTATTTTCGCGCGTCGGCCTGATAGCCGCCGGCCGACCGGCAGCGACAAAAAAATCGAACGGATCCGTTGCCAGGCGGGACTCGAGAACAGCCCCCGCAGCTGCAACAGGTCGCCATGCCGAGCCCCCGAAAAATCTGCCCATTCCTTCTACCGACCCTCTTCGTATCCGCATCCCCGAGCGAAGCCCGAGCCGCAGAGCCGACCAGCGAGATCCCCAAGGTCGAGCTAACCCCGCGAGGACCCACAACGACGTTCCCTCTGGATCAATCGTTCTACGTCACAGGGGAGGTGCCGAAAGGCGAAAAAGAGCACGAGTATAGCGAGGTGTACGCGTTGTTCGTGCGCTATTGGTGGGGGCCATGGAGCCTGCCACCGAGCGGTCGAGCTCCGCGGAGTTGCTCGGACGTCGAGGCGGCGCTCGCGGGGGATATCAATTTTGACGGCGTTCGGTCCAGCTCGTCGGAGGTCGAAGAGATATGGAAGCCCAGGGACAGCAAGCACTACAAGTGGCTCAAAAATAGTGGGGAGGTATTGGTCGCAACGGGCGGGGTCGATGCTAACGGCCAATTCCAGGCGTTGGCGAATGACCCGTCGTTCTTCCACCATGGGGCTCGCTACTGCGTGTTCGTCTACGGCGCCAGCCGAAGGACCACCGAGGCGGTCCGCGATGATTTCATCGCCGGTCTCCGGGAGGATGTCGCGGGGTGCTTCGACCTGAAAACGGTCGAGGAGCAGGGCGACTGCAAGCTCAGCAAGTCTGCCGACGCAATTGTTCGTTTCGAGCGGGCTCTGGGCATTGTGATGGATGAGGGCGTGCCCGAGGCGGTCGCCGAAAAGCTGAAGAACGAGGTAGCTGGAGCCTTCCTCAGTGTTCTCGACGCAACCCAGGAAGTCGTCGGCCTGCGCGGATCTTGGGACAAGATAGGCCTCAGCCGGCCGGGGGATCTCGTCAACGCGGAATTCATCGAGCTTGGCCTCGACGGTAACACGGCCCACCCGGACGCGGACTTCGCTCGCTTGCTCCTCGAGCTCTTGGCGCGCAACGGAACGGTATTGCGCGATAAAAAGGACGTCCAGGGCAAACCTGTAGCCGTCTTCTTTCTACCCAAAGAGTTCGAGGTTCACGCGGTGCAGCTCATCGAGGGGAAAGACGGTCAGATCGAGGTCATCAAGCTCTGGGGCCCCAAGCAGTCAGACCGCGCTTTTCACAGGCTCGAGCTCCCCCTGAGCAAGCTGAGGTACCCGGAGAGCGGGTCTTTGTCGCTCGAGGACGTGCGTAGTATGGCGGCAGGCGAGCGGCCGCCGGGCCTCGAAGCCGTCGAGGCAATCAGCGTTTCGTTCGTTCAGACGAAGAACGAGAACCTCGACATCATGAAGAAGCTGCCCCAGGTAAAGACGGCGCGCGAATCCGTCGAGGCTCGGCAGTCGCTCTTCAAGCGGGTTGCGCAGGTCCGCGACAACACGAGCCCACAAACGGCGGACCGCTACCTGAGCGACTGGCTCGGTAGCTTGTGCAAAGATCCGGACGCGGCGGGCAAGGCCTGCGATGTGAATGAGATGTCGGGATTGCTGAAACAAACGGGTGAGGAATTGCAAAGGCTCGAGTCGGGCCTCGAGACTCTCGGCGGTAGCGTCGAGGGCTTGATCGTCGAGACCGATCAATACGTCTCCCGCAAGCTCGAGCTGTCCCCCGAGATTAGCCCAACGCTGAGCCTGTCACCCGACGCATACTTCGATCACTATGTCTCGGGCTACCTCGGAGTAAGCGTGAGCCAATACCAGAGCGGGGAGGTGGCGATCCTGCCGGTCGCGGGCGCGCACCTGTTCTTGTGGCCCAACGAGCTGCGTCAGCCGATGTGGTCGAACGGGGTGTCGGACCTGCGTCGGCTCATCGGCCTCGAGTACGGGGTCAGGCTCGGCAGCGGCAACTTTGGTCCCGACGGGCGCTATCGGGGTGTCGGCGGAGGCAGCCTCCCGGTCATGCTCCTCGGCGGCCTGCTGCAGCCGCTCCCCTACGTGTTTGTCTCGGTCGGGGCGATGTTCTCTAGCTATCAGCGCTCGGTGGTCGCCCAGGAGCGACCGCAGACACGCGTCGGCTGGTACGTCGGGCTCACCATCGATGGCAATCTCGCCGGGGTCATACGTAGCCTCATCGGTAACAAGGGCGCTCGGACGCTGGGTACGCCGAACTGACGCGAGGAGTGTGCAATGGACAAGCTAACCCGCAAACAATACTCGAAGGTGAAGAGCTGGGACGGCAACAGGACGGTGAACGTGTCGCTCGATTTCGACTATCGGGCCGAGACGACCGACAAGATCCGGATTAGCGCGAGCGGGGGAGCTACCGTCGAGCCAACCGAGAAGGTCGTGGAGACGGGGATCGATGCCACCGTGCTGATCAAAGTCACGATCAAGAAGCCCTCGCCGGAATTGGTGGCGGTCACCTTCACGCTCGGCCCGCAGCACTTCTCGATCTTCGTTTGACCATGTCCAAGCCAGCAACATACACAGTGGGAGTGTTCGGCGTGGCCCTCGCTGCGCTCACGGCCTGTGAGCAAGCAGCGGTCGATGGCCCCACCGTCACCGTGTTCCAAATCGACGCCGATCAGCAGGGGTGCTGGCGCCTGTGCCAGAGCGACCGAGACGACGCATTAGCACTCACGCCCGAAGGCGAGGCTTGTGATGGCAATCAGGCCGAGACCGAGTGCGCGTTCACGAGCGGCTTCGACTCGGTGTTCGTGATCGCCGAGTACGATCTGGTCTTGGACAAGCAGCCGGTCGGTCCGGCGATCCTGCAGTTCTTGTTCGACGAGACCTCGCTCGACACCAAGCTCAGCCGCAGGGTCGATCCGGTCAAGCAGCTCGATGGCCGCGCGGCGCTGTTCCAGGCTCGCCTACCAGCGAGCTCGGCCACGACGATGCGCCTGTTGGTCGGTCAAGACGAATTCCTGACCCCCACGGAGGCGATGCCGAGCGCGCCTCCGCAGTTCGGGGTGGGCTTCGTTGGTTGTGATGGCGAATGCTCGTTCCCTGCCGGGGTCGGCACCGCGACGATCGAGCTGACGACGCCGCGGGTGCTCGGGACGAGCACGCTCGCCGTCGTGCAAAGCGTCGACGGTGTACCGCTCGTCGAGCGGACTCAGAGCTACGATCCGGACAACCAGCTCCCCTTACGCATCTCGCTCCCGGTCCCCAACAACCCCTTCGAGGAGTGGAAGATCGAGGGGCGAATCGGGCAGTTCGTGAGCGCTCCCCTGACCGCGATGATCGAGCCCGTCGAAGCGCTCGAGCTGACGGTCGCCCAGGAGAGCAGCTGTGATAGCGTGGACTTCCAATTGGACCTCCCGCGCGCCGTTCGTGGTGAATGGAGCGAGGGCTGCCGCAGCTACAACGTGCTCGTGCGGGCAGCGAATCGGCCAACGGTGCCTGTCACGGTGACCACGTCGGCGGGCACGCTCGGAAGCGGCGGAACCTCGCAGGCGGTGGTTCTCGACGACAAGGGTTGCGGGGTCGTACCGCTCTTGCTCCCCGCGCCGCTCCTGGCTCCTTCGACCGTGACCCTGGGGGCCCAAGCCGCGGGGTTCCCCAGCGTCATCCGCGAGTGGCAGCTCGAGCGGACGCCGGTCGTGTTCGGCGAGCTCTTCGGTCCGTCGGGGCCCGTGTTGGTGAGCGACCAGGGCACCGCGGCGAGCGAGGTCACGGGCAACCTCATCGCGCCGGGCGACGCGAGCCTCGGCAGCAACCGAGGCGTCCCGCTCGATGTCCGGGTCAGCAGCTCGACTCCGATGTTGCCCTGCGGCCTGGCGCTACCCGATGAGAACATCGAGTGCGACATGGAGATGGTCAATGGTGAGGGGAAGGGAGGCTGCCAACTGACGGACAACGAGGTGAGCCTCGGCTCCGATGGTACGTTCAGCCTGGCTCTCGATGCGTCCAAGTGCTTCGCCGGGCAATTGGTAGTCGATCTCTGGGAAGTCCGAATCGAAGAGCCAGAGCCAGGTCAATGCATGCGAGACCTGCTCGCGCCGAGCTCGAGCCCAGAGCTGCTCGACAGCATCGTCGTCGACTACGTCGTCCAGTGAGCGACGGGTCCGCACCACCCTGCTAGGGCACATACCCGCCAGTGAACACGACATCATCCACGTACCAAGTGTCCTGATTCGAGTTGACGCTGGCATCCTTCACGTAGCGCCACCGAAACGTGTGCTGTCCCGCCCCGACCGCCGTGTTGTACTGCTGCCAGGTCCCGCTCCCCGACCAGTCGCTCTGCAGCACGCCGTCGACGTAGAACTCGCCGTAATCGTAGCTCGACTCGCTGCTGATCCGGTGCCAGAAGCTGACCGAGCCGGCGATCGGGAATTGCACGACGACCTGCCCCCACGACTCTTGGCTGTGCGAGATGAGGCCTGCCTTGGCGGCCCAGCTGCCAGCGTGCTTGTCCGCGTTGGTGACCACCCAGGGGGCCGTGCCGCCGCCGGTCCAGCCGGCCGGGACTACGCCGTCTTCGAAGTCCTCGGTCCAGGCGTTCTGGCAGGCAGAGGTGTCGAGCTGGCAGGTGGCCGGGTTGCAGGCGATCGTTCCGAACACGAAGCCGGCGCTGGCACAGGTGGCGTTGCCGAGCTGGGCACCGTCACAGTCTTCGGCGAGGTTGATGATCCCGTCACCGCAGAACTCCTCGATGGTCTCGCACGCGCTGGTGTCGAGCGTGCAGTCGGCGGCGCAGCCGAGCGAGCCGCCGTCGAAGCCGAGCGAGACGCAGGTGTTCCCGCCGAGGTTGACGCCGTCGCACTCTTCGCCCAGCTCGATCGCCGTGTTGCCGCAGGGATCAGGCATGTCGTCGGCGCTCTCGCTCTCCTCGGTCGTCGTGTCGGTGGGGGCGGTGTCCTCGGTGGTGTCGGTGTCGCTCTCGCTGGTGGTCTCGCTCTCGCCCTCACCGTCGCCCTCACCCTCGGTGGTGTCGGTGTCGCTCTCGTCCTCGTCGGTCTCGACCTCGTCGTCGCCCGAGTCGACGCTGGCGAAGGTCGACGAGGTATCCAAGTCTTCGGCCCCAGTCGCGCAGCCGAGGAGGGTTGCGCCGCCGAAGATCGCGGCGATGAGAGTGGGGGTGGACGCGAGGCTCGTGGACGGACGAGTCGAGATGGCCAAGGGATTACTCCAGCGCAAACGAGGGAAGACATCGTTCACGCTGCCTCAATCAGTGGCGCACAGTCAACCAGGCCCGAGCGCGCGTGCATGTGCGCGCTCGGGCGAGAGCGCCCGTTAGGGCGTCAGGTTGGTCCACGCGAATCCGCCGCAGCCCATGGCCAGATCGGTCGGATCCGCCGAGCCAGCGAGCGCATCCTCCAGCGTCGGGCCGTCATAGACGCTCTGGCAATAGAAGAGGTCGTCGTTCGACCAAGCCCAATCGAAGCGGCTCCACAGATCGCCGTTGTACACGTTGCCCGGGTCGTTGTGGGCGATCACGAACATTGCGTCGTTGTCCCACTGCTCGATGTGAAAGGTGCCCGCGCTGTTGGTCCACTCGCTGTCGGTGATCACGTGGGTGTCGCCCCACTCGTCCGTATACTCGCCAATGATCGCGAGGCCGCCCTCGCCAGTCTCGGTCTCGCCAGTCTCGCCAGTCTCGGTCGTGTCGTCGGTCTCGCCGACCTCGTCGTCTGCATCCTCGCCGTTCCCGGGGCACGCGCTGGTCAGCAGCAGCGTAGCGAGCAGCGTCGCGTGGCAGGGGCGCGACATGGTCGAGGAGCAAACACGAGCGGTTGTGGAAGTACGCATGATTCGATCGCTTTCGGACGCGTGCGCAGATCGGGCGAGGGGACCGATCGGCAGACGCGTGGCTCGAAGAGCATGGTCACCGCCGACGCCCACGTCTCGCGGGCCGTCCGATGGCGTCCGAGGACCGCTCGTCGGAGGTCGGTGCTCGACCGATGACGCGGCTTCGTTCGGCGCGGATCGCCGGGCGTGTGAGTCCCTGCTCGACCTGTTCGTGGCCTCATCCTCCCCTCGAGGACGTCGTGCACACACCGCGGGTGCGGTGGCCTTCGCAAGCTGGTCAGAACCCGGCGGGGATCGTCCCGTGCAAGCAGGTGATCGTGTTGGGCTCGCTGCGTCGCGACCACAGGGCCTTGCGCGGCTCGTCGGGAGTGCCCTCGAGCAAGCCTTCGTCGATCGACCAGCGCGGCGTCTCGCCGGGGTCGAGCGTGTGCAACCCGCTCTGCCAGGGCCCGATGATGTAGGTGTGACCGGCCGCGCGGCAGCCGAAGAACTCGGTCCACGCCTGGGCGAACTCGTGACCCGGTCGCGCGCCGAAGGTCTCGCAGGTGCGGAACCACCACAGCGGACGCACGCTCGGCTCGAGCCGCTCGCGGATGGCCTCGAGCGCGGCGCGGTGCGGGTGACCCGGCGCGAGCGAGTCGATGGTCAGCGCCTCGCGATCGATCTTCGCCGCGCCCCACTTGCCGTGACCCCAGAACTGGATCTCGGCGATCTTCCGCTGCGGCTCGACGCTCGCCAGCCAGTCGAGCGCGGAGCCCCAATCGCGGAAGCCCTGGCGGCGGTCGAGGCGAGCGAGCGCGCCGTAGAGGGCCCCGCCGATCTTCCAGAAGTGGGTCAGCCCGGGCATCGGCACGCTGGCGTGCAAGCGATCGTGCGCGCGCTGCAGGCGAGGCCGCTCGGGCCGAGGCCAGGGCAGGTCGCTCGTGCACGTCGCGTCGTAGATCATCAGGCGCAGCGGCTCGGACACGCGAGCTAGCATACTGAGATCGAGACCGTGCACGCACCCGAGCCAGCGTTGCGCCGCTTCGTGAGCGAGCGGTTCGGAGTCGACGAGGCGGCGAGCTGGCAGCGCCTCGATCGCGGGGGCGGGTCGGCGCGCGTGTGGCTGGTCCCGCGAGTTGGTGGAGGGACGGTCGGCCAGGTGATCATCAAGCAACACCTCGGCTCGCGGGGGTTCGTGCAGGAGCGCCAGGCGCTGAGCCAGTGGAGCCACGAGGGGCGGATCGGCACGACTTCGGTGCCGCGGCTGCTCGCGGTCGACGAGCAGCTCAAGCTGCTCGTGCTCGAGCGTCTGCCCGGGCGGACGCCGAGCGAGGACGACCCGCCCGAGCTCGCGGCGGCGCAGCATCGCGCGGCGGGTCGCTTCTTGGCCGCCCTGCACCGGTTGGCGGTCACCGATCCCGATCCGATGCCGCTGCACGAGGCGCTCGCACGGCGCTGGCAGGCCTGGCACGCGAGCTGCGTCGATTTGCTCGAGCCGGACGCGCGGAGCCTGTGCGCGGCGATCGAGCCGGAGGTCGAGCTGTTTCGAGCCGAGCGGCGGGTCGCTTGCCACCGCGACTTCACCCCGAGCAATTGGCTGTGGGACGCGAGCGGTTCAGCGCCGGGACTGGCCGTGGTCGACTTCGAGCATGCCCGGCTCGATCTCGGCTGGGTCGATCTCGCCAAGCTGGCCGTCGG
>CBFGLP010000143.1:0-3620 GCA_965649595.1 uncultured Myxococcales bacterium
CAGGTGCCGGTGCCCGAGACGATCGCGCTGGCCTCGGACGCACCGGAATTGGTCGAGGGGTTCATCGCGGATCTCGACGTCCAGCCGGATCTTCCGGGCCGGCGGAAGGTCGAATTCACGACTGGTGTGCCGGATTTCACCGGGCTCACCTTGGTGCAGGCGTTGGCGGAGGCCGAGAAGGCCCACGTCGATCTACGGGCGACTGGGTCGGGTCTCGCGGTCGGGCAGAGCGTCCCACCGGGGCCGGTCGATGCGGGGACCGAGGTGATCGTGCACTTCGAGCCGGCGCAGTGATGCGCTCCAGCTCGTTCTTCCGCACAATGTGAATTACGCTCTTTGCACGATCGCCTGTCGCGCATATGACGCGACATGCCTGCGATAGCTGACCAGACATTGTTCGAGCTCTCGTGCCAGCGAGGTGCCGGCGGAGAGCTTTTGGCGTGGGCTGTCCTAAGCCGCCGGCGGACGGCACCAATTGTCTGCGTCAGGGCACGAGGGCGACACCGACCGCGCGGGCAGCATCGACGCGCTAGCGTCAGTAGTGGTTTGTTCAGGGGTGAGCTCCGAGGGGGCCACCATGACGGACGCTCGGTCGCACGACGCCGCGACCTCGAGCGTCCCCGATCACGAGAGCCCCGACCCCGAGAGGGAGGAAGCGTCCGCGCTTCCCTTGGCGATCGGGCGCTACCCGATCTTGCGTCGGCTCGGCGCTGGCGGGATGGGGGTCGTCTACGCTGCCTACGACGAGGTCCTAGACCGCCGCATCGCGATCAAGGTCATCCACGACCACGTCTGGGACATCGGCGGCCGTCGCCGCGAGCGGCTGCTGCGTGAGGCTCAGGCGCTGGCCCGCGTCGCCCACCCCAACGTCATCACCGTCCATGACGTCGGGACCGCTGACGACCAGCTCTTCGTCGCGATGGAGTTCGTCGCGGGTCCAACCCTCAAGGACTGGCTCGCGGCGGACAAGCGCTCGTGGCGGGAGATCGTCGCGGTGTTCCAGCAGGTCGCCGAGGGGCTCGCCGCGATTCACGACGCCGACCTCGTCCACCGCGACGTCAAGCCGACCAACGTCATGATCGGCAGCGATGGTCGAGCTCGGGTGCTCGACCTCGGGCTCGCGACGCTCGGCTCGGAGGAGAGCTCCGTCAGCCCCCGTGTCACCCTCGAAACCCCGGCGCAGGCGTCGTCATCATCGCCGTCCTCGTTCTCGTTCAACCGCATCGCTTCGTTGACGCGGACCGGCGAGCTGCTCGGGACCCCTGCCTACATGTCGCGCGAGCAGTTCCTCGGGCTCGAGCTGACCCCGGCTTCGGACATCTTCTCGCTCTCGGTTGCCCTCTACGAGGCGCTCTACGGGGTCCACCCCTTCATGGCCAAGACTTTTGCCGAGCTGCAGGCGAAGGTCGTGGACGGACGGATCACGCCGCCGCCGAGCTCAAGCGCCGTCCCGGCCTGGCTGCACGCGCTGGTCGTTCGAGGTCTGGCGAAGGAACCCAAGGACCGGCCGCCCTCGATGCGGGCGCTCAGCGACGCGCTCACCAAGGATCCGAGCCGCGCCCGCCGACGCTGGCTCGGCAGCTTCGGCCTCGCCGCGATCACGGCGAGCGCTGGGGTGTTGGTCACACAGGTGAGCACCACACCCTCGCCGCCGATCTGTGACGGGGCAGAGCTAGCGATCGCGGAGGTCTGGAACCCCGACCGCGCGGCTGAGATCCACGCGGCGCTCGTCGCCAGCGAGCGCCCCTACGCTGCGGCGCTCGCCGGGCGCATCACCGACGCGCTCGACGACTACGCACACGACTGGACCGAGGCCCACCAGCGGAGCTGCCTCGAGCATGCGCGTGGTGAGCACTCGGATGCGCTGCTCGACGCGCGCATGGCTTGCCTCGACGAGCGCCGGCAAGCTCTCGACGAGACCGTGGCGATCCTCGCCGATGCCGACGCGGAGGTGATCGAGCACGCCGGGGAGCTGACCGCCAAGCTGCCCCGCCTCGCGGCCTGTCACGACCTAACTACGTTGGCGCTCCGTCGCCATCCATCATCGGATCCCCAGAGCGCGAGCGTGGTCGCAGGTCTCGAGGCCCGCCTCGTTCGAGCCGATGCGCTCGCCAACGCAGGTCGGATCGCCGAAGCAATCAGCATCGCTCGCGCGGTCGCAGCCGAGGCCGAGGCCCTCGAGCAACCCGAGCTGCTCGCCGACGCGCTTCTCAGCGAGGCGCGCGTGTCGATCGTGCTCGACTTCGATCCCGCGCCGATGCTCGCGTTGCTCGGTCGGGCGCTCGAGATCGCGATCGCGGAGGACCTCGATGCGCTGGCGGCCGAGGCGATGATCCGGCGGCTCTACGTGCGCGGGCTCGCGAGCGGCGGCAGCGAGGCTGCGCTCGCCGACTTGCCGCTCGCCGAGGCGTTGGTCGCTCGCGCCGGAGATGAGCCCGAGCTCCGCGCGCTGCTGCTCAACAACGCGGGCGCGATCCATCTCGCCGCGGGTGATCGCGAGGCCGCCCGGATGGCCTTCGAGCGCTCGCTGGAGCTCAAGCAGCGGCTGTTCGGAGACGAGCACCTCGAGCTCGCGCCTGGGCTCGCGAACCTCGGGATGCTCACCCCCGATGCGGAGACCGGTCGAGCGCTCCACGATCGGATGATCGACATCTACACGCGTCAGCTCGGGCCCGATCACCCGCGGACCCTGGACGCGCGCATGCTCGCCGCCGTCTACACCGCCGATCCCGAGCGTGCCGACGCCGAGTTCGAGCAGCTGTGCCCGCGCTTTGCTGCGATCGGTGAGCTTCGCTTCGCAGGTGAGTGCGAGCTCGAGCGAGGGCGCCTCGAGCTCGGCCGTGGTCGCCTCGACGGCGCTCGACGAGCGTTCACGGCTGCTCGCGGTCATCTCGGCGACGACCAAGGGATCGTGCTCGACGCTTACCTGAGCCTCGGCACCGAACGGGCGCAGCCGATGCTCGCGGCGCTGCGAGAGCATATCGCCGAGGTCGATGCCCAGCCAGAAGCTGGTGGCTGGTGGATTCGCCGCGAGCAAGCCGAGCTCCGTTTGCTCGTCGCTCACCTGCTCGCCGACGAGCGCGATTCGGCGGACAGGGTCGAGGAGCTCGAGCGCGCGCTCGCGGACCTCGACGCCATCGCCGACCAGGCTCAGCCGGTAATCAAGCACCAGCGAATGCTCGCCGATACGCAGGCCGCCCTCGCGCTCGCGCTCGACGCGGCTGGGATCGGCGAGCGCTCTCGCATCGCCTCGCTGGCTGGCGCGGCTCGAGCTTTCTACGCCCAGTGGCCGCAGGCCTACGCTCGCCGCCTCGACGAGCTCGCATCCGTGCAATCGGCCACCGACATCGAGGTGCTCACGCAGAAGGACCCTCAGCCATGACATCGAATATTGGGATTATCCGCTGTGGCTCGACCTTCGCCTGCGTGCTCGCGCTCGCGTCGGTCGCTGGTTGTGACGAGGTCGACGCGGACGAGACCAGCCTGCGCAACACCATCAAGTGTCCGCGCTGGAGCTGCGGATACAATACCTCGGAGGTCAACGGCAAGTCGCTGCAGGAGCTCCACCTCGGCGGGCAGCCGAGCTCCAACGGCGTCGAGCTCGTCGGCTTCCTCCCGCC
>CBFGLP010000144.1:0-6250 GCA_965649595.1 uncultured Myxococcales bacterium
CGCAAGCGCTGGAGGTCATGCTCGAGCCGCGGCAGCGCGAGGTGGCTGTCGAGGTCGGTGTCGCCGTGACCGGGGAAGTGCTTCGCGCACGCGGCCACGCCCATGTCCTGCAGCGCGCGCACGAACGCGGCCCCGTGCGCGCCGACCGACGCGGCTTCGGACGAGAAGCTGCGGTCACCGATGATCGGGTTGTCCGGGTTCGAGTCGACGTCGACGACCGGGGCGAAGTCGAGATCGATGCCGAGGTCGAGCAGCTCGAGCGCGAGCGCCTTGGCGAACCGCTCGGTGTCCGCCATGCCGGGTCGGCGTCCGAGGGTACGCATCGGCGGCCAGACGGTCCATGGATCACGAAGCCGCTGCACGCGGCCGCCCTCTTGATCGATCGCGACGGTGAGCGGGGCGCCGACCGGGGCGAGGCGATGCAGCTCGGCAACGAGAGATCGCACCTGCTCGGGGCCCTCGATGTTGCGGGCAAACAGGATCACGCCGCCGATCCGGCCCTCCCGGATGCGCTCGGCGAGATCCGGCGGGACCGCGAGGCCGTGGAAGCCGACGAAGAGGAGCTGACCGGGTTGCCAGAGGCTCGACGCGCTCACGGGCCGAGCTTATGCGCTGGCGTCCCAGGACCAAACAACCCGCAACGGAGCGGCTGGGCGGAGCTTTCGCGGGTGCGTCGCCCAGCGGCTCGCAGCGATCGTCGGGCCTTCAAAGGCGTCGGCCGTCGGTTGACGCTGCACAGGCCGGTTGCTAGCGTGCCCCGCCTTTCGGCGCCCGAAGGCGTGGAGGCAGCGCAAGCTCATGCCCGCTCGCGGATCTCGACGCGCCATCCCCTTCGCTGCATCGACGTTGACCCTCGCGTTGGGGCTCGGCCTGTCGACGACCGCTCTCGCAGGACCACCCGGCATGGGAGGACCCGGCGGAGGCATGGGCGGCGGTGGCATGGGGCCTGGCGGTCCGCCCCAGCAGGGACAGGAAGACAAGGAAGGGCCGGCCGAGGCCGCCCCGAAGGACAAAGGAGCGCTCGCTCCGGTCGTCCCGGTCCCGGCCCAGCCCGAGGGTCAGCGCCGCCTGCAGCTCTTCGAGCTGCACGGCTACCTGCGAATGCGGGCGGACTACTTCCACCGCCTCGACCTCAACCTCGACAACGCCGACCCGACGCTGAGCGAGTTCTTCGCTCCGCCTGCGGAGATCGGCGAGCCCAACAGCGAGGGCGAGACGACCGTCAACGACGCCTCGTGCGGCAACCAGCTCTCGGCGGCTGGGGTCTCGCCCGGCCGGATCGGGACCCGCTGCGCCCGGCGGCGAGGCTTCGCGGGCGCCAACATGCGCCTGCGCCTCAACCCCACGATCCACGTGACCGACACGGTCAAGGTCCACGCGCAGGTCGATCTGCTCGACAACCTCGTGCTCGGCAGCACGCCCGACAGCTTCGCCAACGAGAGCACCTGGGCGCCGATCGACCTCTACACGCGCACGCAGATGCCCCCGAGCGCGGGCATCAACTCGTGGACCGACAGCATCGTGGTCAAGCGGGCCTGGGGTGAGGTCCGGTTCGGCTTTGGGCTCAAGCTCGAGCTCGGCCGGATGGGCAACCACTGGGGCATGGGCATCGTGGCCAACGACGGCAACGGCTACGATCGGCAAGAGAAGTCCGACATCGTCCGCATGGTCGACACCGACTACGGCGACTCGGTCGACTCGGTCCGGCTCAGCTTCGATCTCGGCCCCGACAAGCGTAGCGCGATCACCTTGGGCGTCAGCTACGACTGGGCCGCGAGCGGACCGACCACCGCGCAGCTGCTCGGCCAGCAGTGGCGAGGCGGCAACCGGATCCCGGCCGGGCTCTCGGCCGAGCTCTACGACAACGTCCACCAGTTCAGCTTCTGGGTCGTGCGCCGCGACGATCCGAGCATGCTCCGGCGCAAGCTCTCGACCGGCGAGCCGGTCGTCAACTACGGCCTCAAGACCTGGTTCCGCTGGCAGACGCTCGACCGCGAGATCGGGGCGCCGGGGCTCGGCGACGGGCTCGGCGGTAACCCGACGCTCACGCCCGAGGACGAGCCCTCTGGCCTCGAGCACGCTGGCGTTCCGCTCGGTCGCCAAGGCGTCGACGAGGACGGCGAGACCGGCCTGCAGAACTACGCCAACTCGCTGGTCCACCGCCGCGGCTGGATCTTCACGCCGGACCTGTGGCTGCGGGTCAACTGGCGGACGCTGCGGGTCGAGGCCGAGGCGGCCGCGGTGATCGGCAGCTTCCGTCACCGCGACAACCTCGACCTCGAGCGCGGCGACGCGAGCTTCGACACCGACTCGAACCGCTACGTCGATACCTCCCCCTCGCGGCTGTTCCAGCTCGGCTACGCGCTCGAGTTCAAGTACGGCTTGTTCAACGACCGCCTCCACATCGGCGTCGACCACGGCTTCGCGACCGGCGACAGCTCACCGCCCTACCAGTTCGACTACACCTCGCCCTTCCCGCAGCCCGCTTCGAACGGCGACTTCGACACGATGGGGGCGTTCCGCTTCAACCCGGCCTACATGCAGGATCTGCTGCTCTTCAAGGAGATCCTCGGCACGGTCTCGAACGCGGCCTACGCCAAGCCCTGGCTGGCGTTCTACTTCTTCCAGAACAACATGAGCGCGCGAGCGGACATCGAGTTCGCGGGCGCGGTCGACAAGCGCGGCACCGTGTCCGGTGACAAGTCGCTGTGGGGGCTCGAGCTGGCCGGCTCGGTCCGCTACCACGACGCGGAGGAGCCGATCTTCTTCCAGGTCCAGTACGGGGTGATGTTCCCCTTCGGTGGCTTCAACGCGTTGCTCACCAACGGATCCGCGACGCAGCGCTTCGACGCCAAGGCGGCCCAGACGGTCCAGGCTCAGTTCGGCATCCGGTTCTGAGCTTGCTGCCTTGGTCGGGCGCCCGAGCGGCTGCGACCTACACGGGCGTGGGCCCTGGGACGAAGCACTCGCGCGGTGAGATGCACACGCTGCCGTTGCAAGTCTGGCTGTCCGGGCAGTGCTCATTGCCCGTACACCACTTGTAGCAGCCCCCACAGTCGTCGCTGTAGTAGCCGGCCGGACAGGACTGCATCTCGGGCGGAAGCGGCATGCCGCAGTGATTGTGGCCGGCCTCCTCTGGGCTCGCGCACATCTGGCCCTCTTCACAGTCGGCGTTGGTCTCGCACGCAGAGGCAGGTCGCGGGGTGTTGGGATCGCTGACGACCGTCGGGCTGGCGACGGTCGGGCTGGCGACAGTCGGGGTATCCGTGGCTGGCGGCGAGTCCTGGGCTCGACAACCCAAGGTCAGCGCCAGCACGAGAGCAACGATGGACACACACGACCACGAGCGACCTGACGAGCTTTGGTGCACGCCGCAGTCTAGCGAGGTAGCCCCGACGAGCCGAGGCCTCCCCAGCCAGCGCGGCTGAGAAGGCCTCTCGAGACCGAGCTCGAGGCTCACTCAGGGGACGACGCGGTTGGCCTCGAAGCCAGCGACGTTGCCGAACCCGGCGATCCCCTCGAGCGGACCGCCCTCGTTGCCGAGCACCTCCATGCCGAGCCCGCCGGTGCTCGCGTCGCCCTCGAAGCTCGCCATCAGGATCAGCGAGGTCACGGTCGCGTCGCTGAAGCTGAAGTCGTCCATGCTCAGCGTGCCCATGACCGCCGCCATGTCGAGCTTCTGGTAGAGGCTGGTGTGCTCCGCTTCGCCGAGCTCCTCGTTGGGTGCGGAGGTTCCGAGCGTCACGACCATCGACTCGGCGAACACGCCGTCCTCGGTCGCGAAGTCGAAGTCGACGTCGAACTGGATCGTGTTCGAGCAGACGCCGCCGCCCTCTAGGCCCTCGGGGAATTGCCCCGCGAGCTCGACCTCGATCAGCCGAACCTCTCCGCCGGTGTGGTCGACGCTCATGGTCAGTGGGCTCGAGGTCCCGGCGTACGCGACCATGCTCGGGCCGTCGTTGTCGTTCCAGGTGAAGGTGCCCGCGAACTCACCCTCGGCGTCGGCGATGATCTCGGCGGCCGTGCGCGTGAACCCAGCGGGGATCTGGTCGAGGTCGGTGATGACCGTCGTGGTGGTCTCGCCACACGAGCCGCTCTCGGTGTTGTCGGTATCGCCGGTCTCGTCGGTGTCTCCGGTCTCGTCAGTGTCGCCGGCGTCGCCGTTCTCGTCGTCGGAGCCGGGCTCCTTGGCATCGCAAGCGGCGAGGGTGAGCAAGCAGGTGGAAAGCAGGGAGAGGGGAAGCTTCAAGGTGGTCATGGTTTTCGGACGCAGATGTGCGCCGGGCACGAGAGTAGCTTGACGTCCGGCATCGAGCATCTTCGGCCACCCGTCCGAGGGGGTCTCGGGCTCGGCGCTCGGAACATGGTTGCTACACTGCCCCGCCATGGCGACCTCGCAAAAGCGCAAGCCCAAGTCCCGCTGGCAGTGCAGCGCCTGCGGGGCCACCACCAACGGCTGGTTTGGTCAGTGCCCCAGCTGCGGCGAGTGGAACACGATCGAGCAGGCGGTCGACCGCCCCACGCAGGGGGAGCGCGTGGTGCTGGCAGGCCCTGGCAGCGGTGGCGAGGTCGTCCCGGTCACCGAGGCCCAGGCACGGGCGGCCGCCGAAGAGCGCTTGCGTACCGGCCTCGACGAGTTCGATCGAGTGCTCGGCGGCGGACTGGTGCCTGGCTCGCTCGTGCTCTTGGGCGGCGCGCCGGGGATCGGTAAGTCGACGCTGCTGCTGCAGGCCTGCACCGGCTTGGTCGAGCAAGGCCACACGGTCCTCTACGCGAGCGGCGAAGAGTCGATCGCCCAGGTCGCCAACCGGGCGGCGCGGCTGCGCGGTGGCGAGTTCGAGGCCGGCGACGAGGGGCTCTTGCTGCTGGCCGAGACCCGGATCGAGACGATCCTCGACGCCGCCACGCAGACCCACTCGAGCAAGGGCAACACACGCACGCCGAGCGTGCTGGTCGTCGACTCGGTCCAGACGGTCTACAGCGATCAGCAAGAGGGGCTACCCGGCAACCTCGGGCAGATCCGCAGCGTGACCGGGCACCTGCTCAGCTTCGCCAAGTCGCGCAACGTGCCGGTGGTGATCGTCGGCCACGTCACCAAGGAGGGCCAGCTCGCGGGTCCGCGCCTGCTCGAGCACATGGTCGATGCGGTGCTCGCCTTCGAAGGCGACGAGGAGCGGGCGGTCCGAATGCTGCGCGCGACCAAGAACCGGTTCGGCAGCACCGCCGAGCTAGGCGTGTTCGAGATGACCGGCCGCGGGCTGCGAGAGGTCGCCAACCCGAGCGAGGCGTTCCTCGCCGACCATCACGGCGAAGATCAGGCGCCTGCGATCGGCTCGGTCGTCACCGCCTCGCTCGAGGGCTCGCGCCCGCTGCTGCTCGAGATCCAGGCGCTGCTCGGCCCGAGCCCCGGCGGTAGCCCGCGGCGGACCTGCGTCGGCGCGGACCCGGCTCGCGTCGGTATGCTGCTCGCGGTGCTCGACCGTCACGCGAACCTCTTCGTGGTCGATCAGGACGTGTTCGTGAACGTGGCCGGCGGCCTGCGGCTGAGCGAGCCCGCGGCCGATCTCGCGGTGTTGCTGGCGATCGCGGGCTCGCACCTGCGAAAGCCGATCGCCCGCGGGACGGTGGTCGTCGGCGAGGTCGGGCTGACTGGTGAGCTGCGTCGGGTCCCCCGCCTCGACGAGCGCTTGGCCGAGGCGGCGCGGCTGGGCTTCTCCCGCGCGATCGTGCCTGCAGATCGGCGCAGCGATGGCCGACGGCCACGCGCAGACATCGAAGTCATCGAGGTCCGCAGCGTGGCCGAGGCGGTCGAGGAGGCGTTCGAGGCTTGAGCGGGGCGTCGCCGATCAGGTCCCGCATGCACCGATGTAGTTGCACTCGCTGTTGGCACACGAGGTGATCGTGCCGATGTTGCCGACGTTGCACGAGGTTTTGCAGGGCTCGAAGTCGTTGTTGTGCGAGATGCACTCGAACCAGCACGTGCACGCGGGATCGTCGAAGCACGCGATCATGTTGTCGCAGCAGTTCTGCTGCAGGCAGCCCTGACACGAGTTGTTCTCGTCGGGGTTGCAGACCGGATCGGTACAGAAGCCCTCGTTGCACAGGTTCGACTCGCAGTCGGGATCGACGAAGCAGGCGTCGCCGTCCTGACACTTGAGCTCACAGCTACCACCGCAGTCGATGTCGGTCTCGTCGCCGTCCTGGATGCCGTTCTCGCAGGGGCCGACGGCGGTGTCGGTCTCGTCGGTCG
>CBFGLP010000145.1:0-1560 GCA_965649595.1 uncultured Myxococcales bacterium
CTCGATCGCTTGCGCTTCGGCGCGCTCGATCCCGGCAAGCTGTCCAGCTTCGATCGCGGGCTCGTGCTCGGCCGCCAGCACCCATTGATCGATCGCCAGCTCGTGCGCGCCGCTCGGGGTGAGCGCTTCGATCCAGTCGATCTCGCGTTCGTTGTTGCGGCCGTCTACACGCACATGAACGCGATCAGCGAGGAGATCGACGCCGACGACGAGCGAGCGTTCGTGGCCGAGCTCGCGCAGACGCTCGCGCTCGCGCTGCGCGAGTAGTCAGTCTTCGACCACGAACACCACGTAGCGCTCCGTCACCCGCATCTGCCCCTCGGGAAAGTTCATGACCTGCTCCCGCTCGATCGGCAGCCCGGACTCCGCGAGCCACAGCGTCGCCTCCCCGATCCACTGGTCATCGACAGAGATCGCAAGCTCGAGCGGCCGCGCCTTGGCGTCGCCGAGCAGCTCCGGCTCGCCGAGCCGCACCTGACCGATCTCGACCCACTCGCGCACTCGCCCCTCGGCGTGATCCGGCGGCAACCCGCCGACCAGCACCGCGATGTTGTGCAGCAGCCCCATCCGCGTGAGCCCGATCGCGACCGCCTCGACCAGCGCAGCCGGCCGCGGGCCCGACTCGCGCACGCTGCCGCCGACCGAGGTCGAGAAGCTGCTCGCGTCGGCCTGCAGCGCGAGATCGATCGGCTCCCCCGCGAAGGTTCCCTTGGCCACCAGCGAGAGCGCCTCGGCGCCGGTCCAGGTCAGCGTGCCTTCGACCGCCGACTCGACCGCGCCCTTGGACTCGATGCGGAACTGGACCTCCACCGCCGAGGCCTCGAGCAGCCGCTCCTCGAGATCACCGAAGGTCTGCTCGGCCCAGGCATCGTGCCCGTGCGGTGTGGGCGTGTCCTCGATCGGATCGGCGGCCTCACCCGCGATGCGATCACCAGACGTCGCACAAGCCGCCAAGGCGAGTGCCAGAATCGAGAGCGAAGAGAGTGTGCGAGTGATCCCGAGCACCCGCTCATGATCGCAGACGGTCGTGTCCGAGAGAACACGCGGAATGTGCATGGGCACGCCCTCTCTGCCCGCCACCTCTGCGTGGGCTCGTGTATCCTCGGCGCCGATCCGCTGACCTTTCAGCCCCCGTGGGGTTGATGCAGACAAGTCACGGTTATTGGAGTCGATACATGCAGCGCCTGACCCTCGTGCCCGCTCTCCCTGCCCTCGTGCTCTCGCTCGCCCTCTTGCCCGCCTGCAAGGGCGACGATGGCGGCGACGACGAAGTCGGCGACACCGGCGACACCTCGACCGACACCAACACGAGCGACAGCCCCGACAGCGAGACTGGCGACAGCGGTGAGACCGGCGATACCGGCGATACCGGCCTTGAAGAGCCCGATCCGCTGGTCGAGTGGCCGACGCTCGACTGCGATCCGCTGGTGCCCGAGTACTGCATGTACCCCTACCCCAACAACGTGTTCACGACCGCCGACGAGAACACCCTCACCGGTCGTCGGATCGCGTACGTCGAGCAGAGCCTGCCCATCCACGAGAGCGGCCAGACGATCGATC
>CBFGLP010000146.1:0-13034 GCA_965649595.1 uncultured Myxococcales bacterium
CCGTGGCCGTGGCCGTGATCATCATGGTGCTCGTCGGGCGGATCCTTGAAGAAGGCCCGGTAGACGATCGGCAAGAAGTAGCCCGCGTTGAGCAGGGTCGAGAGCAAGAGCACCGCAATGGCAAAGCCTTGCTCGGCCTGCCAGGCGCCCTGCATCAGCACCCACTTCGACATGAACCCGGCCGCCGGCGGCAGGCCGATCATCGAGAGCGTGCCGATCGTGAACGCGCCCATCGTCCACGGCATCTTGCGGCCGATCCCGTCGAGCTCGCTGACCTTGGTCTTGTGCGCGGCCGTGTAGATCGAGCCGGCCGCGAAGAAGAGCGTGATCTTGCCGAACGCGTGCGCGGCGATGTGCAGCGCAGCGGCCTTGACCGAGATCGGCAAGAGCAGCGCGGCGCCGAGCGTCACGTAGCTCAGCTGCGAGACGGTCGAGTAGGCCAGCCGGCGCTTGAGGTTGTCCTGGAAGAGCGCGATGAAGCTGGCGATCAGGATCGAGAGCCCGGCCACGTAGAGCAGCCAGCCGCCCTGGTCGTAGAGCGCGAGCTGATCGACGCCGATGATGTAGACCGCGACCTTGAGGACCGTGAACACGCCGGCCTTGACCACGGCGACCGCGTGGAGCAGCGCCGAGACCGGGG
This sequence comes from uncultured Myxococcales bacterium, assembly GCA_965649595.1. Lineage (GTDB taxonomy): Bacteria > Myxococcota_A > Polyangia > Nannocystales > Nannocystaceae > Plesiocystis. The sequence goes on from CBFGLP010000146.1 coordinate 641, forward strand.
TCGGGGCGACCATCGCGGCGGGCAGCCAGCGGTGGGCGGGCATCAGCGCGGCCTTGCCGATCCCGAACATGTAGAGCGCGAAGATCACCCCGAAGAGCTCGGGCGAGAGCACCTTGTTGGCGAGCGGGTCCCGGAACACGCCGCCGGGCACGAAGTCGAGCGTGCCGGTGTAGACGTAGGTCGCGACGATCGCGGGCAGCATCAGGCACAGGCTCGTGCCCATCAGGATGCCGAGGTAGGTCCGGCCCGACTTGATCGCCTCGGGCGTGCCCTTGTGCGTGACCAAGGGGAAGGTCGCGAGCGAGAGCGCCTCGTAGAACACGAAGAGCGTGAACATGTTCGCCGAGAACGCGATGCCCATCACGCTGGCGATCGAGAGCGCGAAGCAGACGTAGAAGCGGGTCTGGTGCTTCTCGTCGTTCCCGCGCATGTAGCCGATCGAGTAGATCGAGTTGAGGATCCACAGCGAGCTGGCGATCAGCGCGTAGATCATCCCGAGCGGCTCGATGTGGAAGGCGAGCGGCATGCCGGGGACGACGTCGACCAGCTTCTCGGCGGCGGTCGGGTTGTCCTCGACGAACACGGTCAGGTTGCCGACCACCCACAAGAGCGCGACCGCGGTGGCCAAGGTCGCGCCCTCGCGCAGGTTCGGCCAGCGACCGAGCGCGGCGATCACGAACGCGCCGATCAGCGGCACGGCGACCGCGGTCATCGGGCTGAGCTGCATCTCGATCGTCGGGAGGCCGGCGAGCGCGAGCGAAGCGAGCGAGCCGAGCGAAGCCAGAGCAGACATTTCAAGGACCTCCGTGGAGAATCACGTGGGCAGCAGCGCGGGCGCTCTCGGCCGTCCACTCACCGTCGATGCCGAACATGATGCTCGCGCCGATCAGGACCCACATCGGGATCAGCATGGTCAGCGGGGCCTCGCGGATGTCGGCGTCGGGGTTGAGCGGGGGCTTGAGCCAGATCAGCTCGACCAGCCGCCAGACGTAGACCAGCGCGAGCAGACCACCGAGCAGGACCACGAACGCGAGCGCCCAGTAGCCCTCCTGCATCGCGCCTTGGACCAGGTACCACTTCGAGACGAACCCGGCCGTCAGCGGTATGCCGATCAGGCCGGCGCCGCCGAGCGTGAACGCGGCCATCGTCAGCGGCATCCGGCGACCGAGTCCCTGGATGTGCTCGAGCTTGGTTCCGCCGGTCCGCAGGGCGACCGCGCCGATCGCCATGAACATGCCGCCCTTGATGATCGCGTGGTTGAAGATGTGGATGACCGAGGCGATCGCACCCGACTCGTTGACCAGCGAGAAGCCGAGCACGATGTAGGCGAGCTGACCGACCGACGAGAACGCCAGCACCCGCTTGACGTCGACCTGCTGGATCGCGGTGACCGAGGTCATCACGATGCCCACGCTGGCCAAGAGCGCGAGCAATTGGAGGTCCTCGCTGGTGTCGTAGACCCCGCCGTAGATCGTGAACACGAAGCGCAAGGTCATGTACACGCCGACCTTGGTCGCCGTGCTCGAGATCAGCACCGACACGGCCGAGGGCGCGTAGGTGTAGGCGTTGGGCAGCCACAGGTGGAGCGGGAACAGGGCCATCTTGAGCCCGAGGCCGACGATCAGGAACGCGAACCCGACCATCACCGTGCGGTTGTTGGCCAGCTCGCCCTTGGCATGCAGCGCGGCCAGCTGCGCGTGCATGTCGGCCATGTTGAGCGTGCCGGTCAGCATCAGCAGGTAGCCGATGCCGAGCAGGATGAAGGTCGCTCCGATGCTGCCGAGGATCACGTACTTGAGGCTGGCGATCAGCGCCCGCCGGTCACGCTCGCCGCCCATCGCGACCAGCGTGTAGACGGTCAGCGAGCCGATCTCGAGCAGCACGTAGACGTTGAACGCGTCGCCGGTGATCGAGATGCCGACCAGGCCGCAGATCGCCAGCAGCCAGACGGAATAGAACTGGTGGTGGCGGTCTGGCGAGATCTCCTTGGCGATGCTCTGCTTGGCGTAGAGCGTGGACAAGAACCCGAGCAGCGCGACCGTGAAGATCACGTAGGCGTTGAGCGCGTCGACGACGTAGACGATGCCCCACTCCTCCGGCCACGAGCCAAGCCGATACACGACCGGCTCGGGGCTCATGTGGACCTGCCACAAGAGCAGGCTCGCGCACGCGAGGATCGCCGCGGTGACCAGCAGCGACCACAGCCACGCGACCAGGCCACCGCCGCGCTGGATGAAGCCGGTGAAGGGCGTGAGCAGGCCGCCGAACAGCGGGGTGATGACCACCACGACCGGCAGGTGCTCCATCAGGGCGCGCATGAACTCGGATTCGAATCCCATGATCTGCTGGCTCGGCTGGCTCGGCTGGCTCGGCTCGGGGCGCCCCGGCCTGTCAGCCCAGGGGCTGACGAAGGGGTCTCAGCGATCGCGCTTGTCGGCCTCGAGGATCTCGTCCTCCTCGATGGTCCCGTACCTGCGCTTGATGTTGACGATGATCGCGACCGCGACCGCGAGCGTGCTGACCGAGACCACGATCGCGGTCAGCATCAGCACGTGCGGGAGCGGGTTGTCGAAGGGCCCGAGCTTCTCGGCGTCTGCCCAGACCGGCGCGATGCCCGAGACGCCGTTCTTCTGATAGACGCCCATCGACACGTAGAACAGGAACACGCCGGTCTGGAACAGCCCGAGCGCGATCGCCTGCTTGAGCAGGTTCTTCTTGGCGATGACCCCGTAAAAGCCGATCAGGATGATGATGATCGCCAGCCAGTAGTTGAACAGCCCGAGCATCACACCCCCCTCTCGCCGGGACGCACGGTGATCCGGCGGTCGCTGATCGCCATGTAGATGGTGGTCATCACCGACGACACGGTGATGCCGACGCCGTACTCGACCAAGGTCATGCCGAGCGCCTCGCCATCACCGGCCGAGTCCGGCCTGAGCATGCCGTAGTCGAGGAAGGTCCCGCCTGCGAGCAGGCTCGCGAGGCCGGTGCCGGCGTAGATCAGGCAGCCGAGCGCCATGCACGAGTCGAGCACGACCACCGGCAGCCGCCGACGCAGCTCGTCGGCGCCGAACACCATGCCGTAGAGGATCAGCCCGGCCGCGAGGATCACCCCGCCCTGAAAGCCGCCGCCCGGGCCCAGCTCGCCGTGCAAGATCACGTAGACGCCGAGGCAGAGGATGAAGGGGATCGCGAGCTTGGCGACGACGCGGATCAGCGTCTGCTGGCTCATCGGTTGCTGGGGCGTGCTCACCATGCACCTCGTTCGGGCGGCACGTTGCGGCGCCGCTCTGGGGTGGAGGGCTGGACACCAGGCTCACCCTCGCGGCGGCGCCGGAGCAGCAAGAGCATGCTGAGCCCGGCCGTGAAGATCACCGTGGTCTCGTACATGGTGTCGTAGCCCCGGTAGGCCGCGAGCAAGGTGGTCACGGTGTTGGGCACGTGACCGTTGTAGTCGTCGGCTGGGTAGCCTTCGTGGGGGCTGCCCTGGGTCCGCGGCGCGGCGGTGTGGTGCTTGCCGATGTTCTGCTGGACCATGCCCGGCACCCGCAGGTTGTGGATCGGGGCGTCGGGGTCACCGAACTTCGGCATGTCGAGCGTGCCGTAGATCAGCACGGCGCCGGTCACCACGCAGACGGCCAGGCCCGGCCAGTGGATCGGCTTCTCGGGCTTGGAGAAGCGGCCGGTCAGGACTAGCGCACCGAGCAGCAGCACCGTCGAGATGCCGGCTCCGACCGAGGCCTCGGTGAAGGCCACGTCGAGCGCGTGCATGTTGGTCCAGACCGCTGCCATCAGCAGGCTGTAGATGCCCGCCAAGATCGTCGCCGAGAACAGGCTACGCACCTGAACGACCGCGACCCCGGTCACGGCGACGAGCAGCAGCAGGAGCACGTCGAGGGTCAGGATCTGCTGCAACATGATCACTCGCCTTTCGGGTCGGGCTTGTCGTGGTCGACGTCGAACACCGGGTTGGGCTGCTCCTCGATCGGCGCGTGCACGTCACCCGCGACCGCGATGTCGCCGACGTGCTGTTCTTCGGGATCGCCAGGCACCGGGATCTGTGTATGTTTGTCGAGCCGCGCCGCCTTCGAGATCGCGTGGGTCCCCGTCGGCGAGGTCAGGAAGATCAGCGCGATCAACAAGAGCAGCTTGAGCACGATGTCGAGCGTGCCGACGGTCGCCATCGCCCCGCTCGCTTGGTGCGGGTCCTCGGGGTTGGGGATCAGGTCCTGCAGCGCGAACAAGCACAGCCCGATCACGATCAGACCGGACGCGAACGAGTCGGTCTTACCGGCCGGGTGCAGGCGCGAGTAGAAGTCCGGCATCCGCAGGACCCCGAGCGAGCCGGTCAGCGAGAACACGCAGCCAGCGGCGAGGAAGATCGAGCCGATGATCTCGAGCGCGCCCATCAGCCCAGCCTCCGGTACTCGATGTACTTGAGGATCGCGATGGTCGCGACGAAGTTGACCATTGCGTAGACGAGCGAGGTGTCGATGAAGAAGCCCGGGATCCCGTGCTTGCGATCCAAGAACGCGATGCAGGCGACCAAGAGCACGGTCTTGGTCCCGATCGCGTTGACGGCGAGGATCCGGTCGAACACCGTCGGGCCCTTGAGCGCGCGGATCAGCAGCATGCTGACGCCGATCAGCAGCGCCACGCAGGTCGCGAAGATGGCCATCTCCGCCGGCGAGAGGCCGGGCGGGTGGTCGAGGTGCAGACCGAGCAGCGGTGCGCTCATTGCCTGGCCTCGCCCTCTACCCACTTGCAGCGGGCCTCCATGTCGCCGCTGAGCAGACCCTCGGAGAAGGCGGGCGCGAGGCAGTGGACCAAGAACGCGTCATCGCCGATCTCGACCGTGACGGTGCCGGGCGTCAGCGTGATCGAGTTGGCGTAGGTGACCAACCCGTAGGTGGTCCGCAGTGAATGTGGGACCTTGACCATGTGCGGGGCGATCGGCATCGGCCCGGGCTTCCAGACGATCTTGAGCACATCGATGTTGGACTTGAAGATCTCCTTGATCAGCCAGGGCAGGTAGACGATTGTCCTCCACCAGTACTGATAGGGCACGCCCTCGTCGTCGACGATGCCGAGCCGGCGACAAAGGAGCGTGATCCCGAGGCAGCAGACCACGCCCGCGATCATCAGGAAGCTGTTCGTCACCTGGCCGGAGAGCACCACGTAGAAGGCGAACAGCGAGAAGAACAAGATCACGGAGTGCTTCATAAGACTTCGTGGTCAGGACCAGCGATCACGGGAGCCCCGGGATCGACTGTCATGGTACGCCTGCCTTGGTCGACATTGCTAGTGCATATCGTTGCACCTTCCCCACTTCATTCGCTGTAGAATAGAAGGACGCCACGGCACCCATGGGTTCAGTCCCGTCATCCGCACCCAACCCGTCCGTGCCCAACGTGCTGGCGGCCTGGCTGGCCCGTGGCCGGGGCGACGCGCTCCGTCATCTCGGCTGGATCGACCTGTGTCGGCGCTTGTCCGACCAACTGAGCATGGAGCTCGCCCGTCAGGCCCTGCTCGACGAGCTCGAGGCGATCGAGGCGGTGTTGGGCGGAGAGACACCCGAGGGGATCGCGGAGCATCGCTCGGCCGGGGTGGCCGCGGCGCTGCGTCGGCTACCTTCGATCCGCCCCCTCGATGACCTGCACGACGCCCGTGCACGTCTGCGCGAGCTCGATGGCATCTCGCTCTTGTGGCAGCTCGAGAGCCAGGCCGGAGCGTCTGGTCAGGTGCGAAGGTCGTTGCGCGAGCTCGAGGACCTCGACGCGACCTTGGAGGCGGCGCGTCGGGGCTCGGCGCTGGCCGTCGTCGAGCTGGTCGGGGTCGCGGAGCTGTGCCGGGCAGCGGGGGTGGTGGGAGCGCTGTTGCGGGCGGCTGACGAGCAGGAGGCCCGGCTGCATGAGGAGGACGCGCGCGGGCTCGCGGCCATGCGCGCGCGGCTGCGTCAGGCCTCGCTCTCGGAGCACGCGGACACGGACGAGGGCGAGACGACACCGGTGCTCGTCGAGCTTCCGGATCTCCTGGGCTTGCTCGATCGCTCGATCGACCGCGATAGCGAGGAGCCGCGCATCGCCGACGCGGCCAGCCCGGAGCTGGCCGCCGCTCGCAAGCACGCGCGCACCTGCAAGCAGCGCTTGTTGGCCAAGGCCGACCGACTCCTACGCGGCAGCGAGCTGAGCGAGGCGCTGCGCGATCGCTACTGGACCGAGCGCGAAGGACGGATCGTGCTGCCGATCCGCAGCGACGCGCTGGGCGTGGTGCGCGGGCAGGGGGCGATCATTCATGGCGCGAGCGGCTCGGGCAACACCTTCTTCGTCGAGCCGGGCTCGCTGATCGAGGACAACAACGCCCTGCGCGAGGCCGAGTCGCGGGCGCTCGACGAGGAGCGCAAGGTTCGACGCGAGCTGACCCGGCGGGTCGCCGAGCGGGTCGAGGTGCTCGCGGGCATGCAGCGGGCGCTGGTCGAGCTCGACCGGATGCAGGCGCGGGCGCTCTTGTCCGAGCAGCTCGGCGGGGTGACCCCCGAGCTCGTCGACGATGTCGTGCCGGCGGCCGAGCCTGGCCCCGCCGACGTCGAGCGGGGCATCGAGCTTCGCACCGCCCGACACCCGCTGATGCTGCTCGACGGCGTCGACGTGGTCCCGAGCGATCTGGTGCTCGCCCGCGGGCACGCGCTGGTGATCAGTGGTCCGAACGCCGGCGGCAAGACTGTCTCGCTCAAGACCCTCGGGCTGTGCGCGCTGATGGCCGCGGCCGGCCTGCGGCTGCCCTGCCGCGGGCGCCCGCGCATGCCGCTGTTTCGCCACGTGATCACCGACGTCGGCGACGACCAGTCGATCGCCGCCAACCTCTCGACCTTCTCGGCCCACATCCACCACGTCCGCCAGGCCGTGCACTTCGCCGAGCACGAGGGCGCTGCGACGCTGGTGCTGCTCGACGAGATCGCGGTCGGCACGGATCCCGAGCAGGGCGCCGCGCTGGCCGAGGCGATCCTGCTGCACTTGGTCGAGGCCGGCGCGACGGTGATCGTGACCACGCACTACGATCGGCTCAAGCTCCTGGCCACGCGCAAGCGCGAGGGCGACCAGCCGGCGCCGCGCGGGGCCGGGCGCTTCCACAACGCCGCGGTCGGGTTCGACATCCAGCGGATGCGCCCGACCTTCCGGCTGACCCTCGGCGTGCCGGGTAGCTCGAGCGCGATCGCGGTCGCGCGGCGGCTCGGGCTCGTCGAGCCGATCCTGCACACGGCCGAGCGCTTGCTCGATCACGAGGGCCTCAAGGTCGACGAGCTGCTGCGCCAGATCGACGCCGAGCGCCAGAGCCTGGTCCGCACGCGCGAGCGGCTCGAGAAGGACAAGCAGCGCCTCGCGGTCCGTGACAAGGAGCTGCGCGAGCGCGAGAAGAAGGCGCTCGAGGGCATGCGCAGCCGCAAGGTCAAGGCCTACGCCGCGGCCGCCGAGCAGCTGCAGGCGCTCGAGCGCGAGCTCAAGCAAAAGCGCAAGGAGCTGCGCCGAGCCGAGCCCGCGCGGGTCGACGAGCTGCCGACCCGCGATCAGATCACCGCCGAGGCTCGCGACACGCTCGCGCAGCACCGCGAGGCAGACGAGCACGAGCGCGAGCGGGACAAGCAGCCCGCGCCCGAGCGGCTCGCCGTCGGCATGCGGGTCAAGGTGCTCTCGGTCGGGCAAGAGGGCGAGGTCGTGGCGCTCAGCGGCAAGAAGGTCACGGTCCAGCTGCCGATGTCGCGCACGACCGTGAAGCTCGAGGACCTCGCTCGCGTCGAGCCGACGAGCACCGCGCCCAAGCTCAAGGTCAAGCCGAGCAAGGCCGCGCCGATCCTCGACTTCTCCGCGACGATCGAGCGCCAGGCCGCCGCTCACTTCGGGGCCGAGGCGGTCCCGGTCAAGCCCGGCTTCGACAACGTCTGCGACGTCCGGGGCCAGCGCTACGAGGACGCTCAGCAGCGGGTCGAGGACTTCGTCGCCCAGGCGATCGCCCGCGATCAGGACGTGATCCTGATCCGCCACGGGGTCGGCAGCGGTGCGCTCCGCTCGGCGGTCCGCGAGGTGCTCGGTCGCCTGCGATCGGTGCGGACCTTCCGAGCCGGGCTCTCGCCCGAGGGCGGCGAGGCGGTCACGGTCGCGTGGATCGAGTGAGCGAGCAGCCCGGGGTGTTAGGGTAGGGCGATGGCCAGGTCGCGCATCGCCGGCTCGCTGCTGCTGCTCGCTGCGCTGCTCTGCGCGGGCCCGGCCGAGGCCGGCAACGAGGGCGAGGCCCGCTCGCCGCTGCGCGAGCCCGACCGGCCCTACTCGGTCGTGGCCGGCGACGCGGAGGCGAGCGCGGTCGTGCAGAACCCGGCCAACCTCGGCTACCTGCGCGGCTTCAACGGGGTCATCGACGTGTCGTGGAACCTGCCCAACGCGGCGCGACGCGGGAGCGGGGCAGGGGTGTTCGCCGCGGTCCCGCTGCCTTGGCAGATCCTCGCGCTCGGGGTCGGCCTACAGATGGTCTCGCGCCAGCAGGTCACGCCCAGCGACGACGTCCGCTCGCCGGACTCGTTGGCGGGAAAATTCACGCTCGCGCTCGCGCTGCCGCTGATGCGCTGGGCTCCGGGCCTCTCGATCGGGGTCAACTACTCGCGGCTGTTCTCGCGCGACAACGCGCTGACCAACGGGGCCAACCAAGTCGACCTCGGCATCTCGTGGCGAGCGAACCGCTTCGTCACGATCGCGCTGGTCGGCCGCAACCTCAACGCGCCGCGGCTAGGGCCCGAGGGGCAGCAGACCCGGATCCCGATCGCGCTGGATCCGGAGCTCGCCCTGCGCCCGCTCGGTACGCCGCGGCTCGAGCTCGCGTTCGGCATGCGGACCTCGTTCGTCGAGCCCGAGCAGATGTTCCGGCCGCACCCGGTCCAGCCGCGCGGGCGCCTGCTGGTCGGCGTCGAGGGGCTGCGTGTGTACGCCGAGGCCGAGCGGCTCACCTACTTCGGCGATCCGCCGGTCGCCCCGATCGATGGCGTGCGGATCAGCGCGGGCATCGAGTTCGACACGCCGCACTTCGGGATGGCCGCGGGCATCAACTTCGGCGCGGGCTCGCGGCCCTTCACCGTCGGCACGCACGGCGCCCACACACGGCTGCGCTTCTCGCACGAGCGCTACGACGAGGTGCTCTCGCTGCGTCCGCGTCGAGTCACGCGGCTCTCGTTGGCCGGTAAGTCCGACGACCGCAGCCTCGCCGACCTGGTCTCGACGCTCGATCAGCTGGCCGCGCGGGGCGGGGCGGTGGTGTTGATCGAGACCTCGGGTCTGGGGTTTGGCTTCGCGCAGCTCGAGGAGCTCCGCGCCGCGCTCGGGCGCGTGCAGGACAGCGGCGGCAAGGTGGCCGTGTACATGCAGGGGGGGAACCTGCGCCACTACTTCCTCGCGACCGTCGCCGATCGTCTGATCGCCCACCCCGAGTCGGGCCTCGGCATCGTCGGGCTCTCGCTCACTACCTTCTATTGGTCGGAGCTGCTCGACAAGCTCGGGGCGCGGGCCGAGTTCGTGCGGGTCGGCGAGTACAAGGGCACGCCGGAGCAGTGGATGCGGCAAGGCCCGACCGCGCCGGTCGCCGAGGCTCAGCGGCTCTTGCTGACCGACACCTGGAACCATGTGATTCGATCGATCGGTCGGGCGCGAGGCCACGATCCGACCGTGGTGTCGGGCTGGATCGACCTCGCGCCGTGGGAGCCCGACGAGGCGCGCCGACGCGGGTTAGTCGACGCGCTCGCGTGGCCCGACGAGCTCGACGAGGAGCTCGAGGGGTGGCTGGGCCGACGGGTGCGGATCGAGGCCCCACCCGAGGCCCCGCCGCGGCCGGCCGCTTGGGGCACGCCGGCCCACGTCGCGGTGCTGCACGTCGAGGGCACGATGGTGACCGACGAGTCGCTGCGGATCCCCTTGCTCGACGTCGAGCTGGCGGGCGCGAGCACGCTGGCCAAGCAGATCGAGGAGCTGCGCGAGGACGCCTCGGTCAAGGCCGTGGTCGTGCGGATCGACTCGCGCGGGGGCTCGGTCGCTGCGGCGCGGAGGATCGCCCGCGAGCTCGATCTCCTGCGCGAGGCAGGCAAGCCAGTCGTCGTGTCGATCGGTGAGACCGCGACCTCGGGCGGCTACTGGGCGGCCACCGCTGGCCAGTACATCTACGCCGACGCGACCAGCAAGGTCGGCGGCATCGGTGTATTCCAAGCCAAGATCGATCTCTCGGGCACGCTCGAGCGCTTCGGCATCGACGTCGCGCTGCTCTCGATCGGCGACCGAGCGACCCTGCGCTCGTGGTGGAAGCCCTACTCCGACGACGAGCGCGAGGCCGCGCTCGCGGCCGTGCAGGCCGAGTACGATCGCTTCATCGAGCGCGTCGCCGATGCCCGGGCGATGACCCCAGAGGACGCCGACGAGCTCGCTCGCGGGCGGATCTGGAGCGGCGTGCGGGCGAGCGAGGTCGGGCTCGTCGATCGCCACGGCGGCATGTTCGAGGCGGTCGCACGGGCTGCCCGGATGGCCGAGCTGCCGGGCATGCCCGAGGTCCGCCACTACCCCGCGCCGCCGACCTTGCTCGAGAAGATCCAGCGGCTGTGGGGCCTCGACATCTCGCTCCCGTTCGGGCAGGGGACGGGGGGTCTGACGTCCGGCTCGCTGGCGATCGATCCGCTGACCGCCGCGGGGCTGCGCTTCGCCGATCCGACGCTGCGAGCCCTGCAGCGGCTACCCGCGCCGCTGTGGCTCGGCGATCAACCCGAGACGCTGGCGATGGAGGTCAGCGAGATCGAGATCGACGACTGAGCCCGATCAGGGCTTCGTCGGCTCGACCGTGATCGTGAACGTGCTGCCGACCTCCGTGCTCCCGCGGAACTGCTCGTTGATCGTCAGCGTCGTCGTGCCCGGGCCGACCGCCTCGAACACGAAGGTCCCGGTCGCAGCGTCGGCGCCGGTCTTCCCGACTCGCTCCGCCTCCGACTGCTCGAAGGCCGTGTCGGTGCGGACGTAGCGGATCACTCCTTGGTCGGCGATCTCCTGCGTGGCTCCGAGGCCGACCGAGGCGTGCGACTTGAACGAGTAGGTCAGCGTGGCGCCGACCGATACCGAGAGCTGCTTGTCCCCGAGCGCCGAGAGCTGCACCTCGCTCGGGCCGGCGACGGGGGTGCCGGTGTCTGGCTCAGCGATCGGGGTGTCGTGCTGGCCGGGCTCGGCTGGGGTGTCGGTCGGGGTCGAGCGGCAGGCCGAGAGCGCGAGCAGGGCGAGGATCGAGAGGGGGAGTCGCACGACCGACAGATAGCGCGACCAGCTCGCCTCAGCGAGGCCATTCGCCGGCTCAAGCCAGCATTTTCTCGACCCGCTCGACCGGCAGGGCAGACAGCTCGGCGAGCCGCGAGAACGCCTCGCGCTCGCGCGCGCCGTTGCTCGCCCGGACGAGCGCCGCGATCTCGTGCAGGACCGACTCGCGCGCGCGCTCGTCGAGCGTCGCCAGCTTGGCCCCGAGCTGCTCGAGCGGTGGCGGCTGATAGAGCAGCTCGGCCAGCTCGACTCGACGGGCGAGTGACACCGGCATGCGCTCGAGCAGCGAGTCGAACTGCGCCGCTTCGGCGTTCTCCATCCGTCCGTCGACGTTGGCCAGCGCGGCCGCGAACGCGATGATCAGCTCGGCTCGCTCGGCCGCGCTGCGGGTCCACGTGGTCCGCAGCTCGGCGGCGTGGTCGGCCGAGACCCCGAGCTTCTCGGCGATGCGATCGTGAACAGCCGCCTCGACCTCGGTCCCACTCCCGTCGGCCAACGCCATCCGCCAGGCCTTCTCGAGCAGCTCCTCCGCGAAGAAGGGCAGCGGCGGCGCCAGCTCGGTGAAGCGCTGCTCGAGCGCGGGTCGACTGCCGAGCGTGTCGAGCCAGGGCTGAAGATCATCGTCGTCGATGTTGCCGTCGACGAGGCGGAGGATCTCGTCCCACTCGCCGAACTCCAGCATGTCGTCGGCGTGGGCAATCAGCCCGCACGCGACCAGGGTCCACTCCTGCTCGGGTGTGAGGGCCGTAGGCATTCACACGGATGCTAGAGCAGTGGACCGCAATTTGTCACGCCCCCCCAGATCTGGCACTCGCGCAGGCGCGAATGCCTACAGGATGCACGGCGCCCGAGGTGGCAAGCCCCCTCGGGGCGCAGACGGACGCCTGCGAACCCAAAGGTGCACGTCATCACGGAGACGAACCAAGCCCCCCTCTGGGGGGCCAGACGGACGCCTTCGAACCCGAAACCAGCCCACCGAGGTCGCAAACGACCTCGCGGCCGCGCAGCGGCCGTGCGTGGCTGAGTGCTTGGCGCTTGCGGGGGGCTAAACCAATACTGCACGATTCGGC
>CBFGLP010000147.1:0-5208 GCA_965649595.1 uncultured Myxococcales bacterium
CCTTGCGGTTGGCCTCCCAGACCCGATAGTTCTTCATCCACTTCCAGTCGTTGATGGCGGCTGCGAAGTCGAGCGGGCTCTCGAGCCCGAGCTGTACGCGATGCACGAAGGTTTGCAGCGACGCCGTGGCTTGCAGAAGGCGCGAAGTGAGCATGCACGAGCTGGTCTCGACGTCGATCAGCAGCTTGGCCGAGATGTCGGCGGCCGACTGGAGCTCCGGCTCTTCGAGGGTGAGGTTGTCGGCGATGATCGCTGCGACCAACGCATCACGCTGACGCTCGCGCAGGACATCCCGCAGCGGACGAGCGATGTCCGGCCAGCGAGCCTCGTCCACCCGAGCACGGGCGGCCTGCTTGATCAACGCCGCGGAGGCGGTCGTCATGGGCTCGTGCACCCACGCCCACAGGACGTTGGCCGCGACGCCGAGCTCGTCGACAGTTCGGGCGATCTCGTGCAGCCGTGCGAGCACCAGCTCGTCATCGAAGACGCTCGGCGTGGACCACCCGAGCTCTCCAGCGACGAACGCGAGCCCCGTGGTCGCCGACACGTCCCAGCCCGTGTGCTCCGCGAGGATGGCCAGCGCGGCCGTGAAGTTGTCCGCGTCGGCCATTTGCCGATGGCCATGGACCCCAGCCGGAAACAGGCTGCGCAGGTCGAGGGCCCGCAAGGTCCGCTGCCATTCAGAAAATGCGACGTCAGGATCGCTGGGGGTCAGCGGCAGCGCGTCGACGTCGAGCCACCCCGAGTGGGCCAAGTTGGCCAAGTACCAGGCAATCTGCTCGGGTGCGATGGCCCACGCTCGGACCACGATGGCAGCCTTTGCCAGTCGATCGTACGCCTCGAATTGGGCTGCGTGAAATTCACGTTTCAGATGGGAGTCGACCTCACCCTCGGTCGCGTAGTCGTCGACGAGCGCGTCCGCGACACCTGGCAGGACTTCGACTTCGAAGAGCAGGGTCTTGATCGCCGCCGGTGTCAAGCCAAGCGCGCCAGCCAGGGTGTCGACCACGAGCGTCTGGCGTCGGCGCTTGCCGACGAACTCCTGCAACAGCCACTTGCACCGCTCCTCGGCGCTAGCGATCGTCCCGCCGCTCGTCACGAGCTTCGTCAGCGCCGTGGACACGTCGGTGAACGACGCGAACTTGTTGGTGACGAAGGTGGTTTGCGCGGGCTCTTCCAGGCTCGAGGTCTTCTTGAGGATCTTGATGGCTTCTTCGACATCCGCGGAATCGAGGATGTCGGCCAGGTTCGCTTCGATGCCCGAACCGTCGGGGTCCTCGAGCTTGGCAATCTCGCGATCGAGCGCGAGCCGGTCGAGCGCCATCTTGCCGAGCAAACGGCTGGTCGCCTCGTCATCGCGGAAGATGGGCTCGAGCACCGCAGGGTGACGTAGCAGCCAGTCGATCTCTGCCAGCGACATCCGGGACCGCCGGATGTCGTCCAACGCTCGTAGGAACTCGCGCGTGCTCGCTGGGCTAGTGAAGGGATTGATGGCGGTGACCTCAATCAGCTGGACCAGCTCGGCCACCGGCACTCGCAGCGCTCGTGCGAGGCTCGCTACGCGGAAATACCCGGTCAAGTTCGCGAAGCTGAAGGAATCGTCGGCGAGATCGGCGGCCTGTACGGCGTCGAACTCCAGCGCGGTGAGACCGGTCGCCGCGAGGATCGTCGTGATATGAGCGCTGGTCAAGCTCGCGGGTGGATATGTGTCACCGTAGAGGTTTGCGCCACGCCCATCGGTGGGCTCGAAGTGAATCGGGACCATGACGTCCGAGGGGAAGAATCGGCGTCGATACAGCGATTGCCGGCCCTCTCGGTAGTCGCGGGCATCGATCGTCTCCGCCCACCACGTCGCCAGCTCGTCATAGTCCACGCGCAATCGCTCGTGCAACCAGTGGATGTCGACCAACTGCTCGAGGAAGCCCTGATCGAGGCCATCGCCGACATCATCGATGAGAACATTGAGCATCCGCGCGTCGATCCCAGTGCGGCGCTGGAGACGAACGAAGCGATGGAGCCGATCGAGCGCTTCGGCGCTGAGATTGGCGATCTGGGCGTCTTCGAGCGCGCAGCTCTCGTCGAATATCAAATAGATCGGCGTGATGTCTGAGTAGGTCAGCGGGTCGATGAAGGTCAGGTGCAGGAGCGCCGTGAGCTCGTCTAGGCCGATACCCGCGCGCCGCAGCAACTCGCCGACGTTGCCACCCGCGATCGTTCCTGCCAGCAGGGCAACCCAGTTATCGGTCTCCGCTCCGGGGGCAAAGCCCCAGAATTGACGGCCAGCAAGTACCGATTCGCCTGCGATGATCTGGCGCTCGGTCGCGCTCATTCCGAGCGCTGCGGCAACACGAGCCTGGATGTTGGGGCTATCCCCATCAAGCAAGCGTCGCATCAATTCGTGGCGCGGCATGCCGAGGTGATCGAGGTAGAGGCGGGCCTCGACGTCGGGGAGCGAGAATGGCAGCGCCCAGGGATACACCATTGCCGTGATGGCCGTATCCGAGTGCTGGCCGAGCGCAGTGCCATCGTAGACGCTGGCATTGATATGCTCGGGGTGCAGCCGAAGCTCTTCTGCCGTCCAGGTCGTCTGGCGGACGACGGGAGTCCCCACGAACTCGTTCTCGAGCAGCTCGTTAATGATGTCGATCGTCGGGAGGACCGTATTGGTGTTTGCGCAATCGAGCAGCAGATCGTCGAGGTCGCCGCGGCGGTCGGTCAGCTCGGTGAACGCGGCTGAGCCTCGCTCGTCGATCCAATGCAGCAGGTCCGCGAAGTATGCCGCTGGACTGAACACCGAACGGCATTGCTCGCACGCACAGTAGTCGAGGTCGGCCAACACAGAGCCGAGTTGCGTCAGCACGACCCCGCCGAACTCGTACTTGCCGATACCCAACGCGCCGAGCGGCTCGGCCGCGGACTTGCCGAGCGCATACTTCGACAGCAGCGCCATGGCACCGCCATGAACCTTGACGGCCTTGTCCCACACATGACCAGCGAGCGCCGTAGGTTCGTGATCCTCGTCGCTGAACAGCGACGAGAACTGGCTCACGAACTCGGCGCGAGTGTGTGCGACCACGTCGGCGGCGGACTCGATGCCTTGGCTCAGCAGCACGGAGAGGACCGGATACCGACCGATCCGGGGGGTCAGGCGATGGACGCGTTGCACCAACTCGAGGTTTGCGCGGGCCAATACTGGGTCGGTTGCGCCGGCGAACGCACCCGGGTGATCGGCTACCCATTGCGCGATGTTCGTGCGAGTGATGTCGAAGTCCAGATTGTCATCGAAGAACCCGACCAACTCGGCGGTGTTCGGAGGCGGAGACCCAGCTGCGGCAATGCGATGTCGCAGGCTCGCCGTCGGGTAGGCGTCCGCGATCGAGCGAGCGAGCGCGCGGGCGTAATTCTGGCGCTTCTCGGTCGCGTTGACGCCTGGGACGTCGTCCGGCGCCGCGATCGAGTGTCCAGCCAAGAACGCATCCCAGGCAGCATAATCCCAGGCGGCCAGGTCGCGAACCGTAGTAATAGTCGCGATCTCGCGCTCCTCTTGCAGCTTCTCGAGCGTGGGGATGTGATTGCCGACCAGCGTCGCGGCCTGGATCGTGAACTGGAAGAGCGCTGCCTTCGTGCTTCCGAGCGTGGGCGAGGCGTCGACCGCATTCCAGAAGCTCTCGAGGCTAGTGCGGGCGATCCAGAGCTGCATGAACTCTTGCTGTTCGCTGTTCGACAACCCTGCGGTATCGAACAGGACGCGGTGGTTGGTGCCGCTTGCTGGGACGGCCACGGCGATCTCGACGACCAACTCGTGCATCGCCGCAATCTCGTCTTCCAGCTCGGACGCGAGCGCGAGCTCGGAGCCGTCGCCGGGCGGGGGCAGGATGTACAAGCTCCAGGCTGATCGGAGCGCCATCTCCCAGGCACCCTCGCCTGCCCGGACTAGGCCAGGTAGATCCGCTGGCAAGCCGGCGCGCAAGAATGCATAGCAACTTTGGCTCTTGATCGAGCGCCCATCCGCGAGCCGGTGCGCCTGCACCCACATCGCCAGGTGGAGCGGGAACACGTCCGCGCGCTTGGCCAGCCACTCCAAGCGATCTGCCGGGACGTCCTTTCGCGCGGTCGCCCCGAGCAGCGGATCGACCTTGGCGGTGATCCGGTCCCACTCCGAACGCCCTTGGTACGCGCCCTCGCCGAGCACCAGATCGACGGTGTGGGTGCCCGGCTCGAGGTCACTGAGCAGCGGCGATTGCACGAAATCGCTGGTGCCGGGATCGAGGGCATGCACGAACACGTCCCAGCCCTCGCTGGTGGCGGGCAGCGAGAAGCTCAGGCTGTAGCCTCCTCGCGCGTCCGTGGTGCCCGTAGCGACGACCACGTCGTCGGTCAAGTTGCGACGCTCGAAGATCGTGATCTCCAGGTCGCCTTGTGGTGAGCCGTCGAGAGCGACGACTCGGCCAACGATCGTGTAGGTGGACAGCGACGCGCCGCGGAGGTTGAGGAAGATGTCGCCAGCGCGCCCGCCTGGGGTCAGGAGTTGGATGTCGCCGTTCATGATCATTCACCTGCGAAGAATGGAGCCGAACGGCCCACGTGGGAGTCGTCCTCGGACACGTCCGAGACCAGCGCTTCGGTGTCGTCGTACCAAGTGGCCTGATAGACGCCGCCGGTCGTGGTCGTCGCCTCGAGCAGCTTCTCGCCCGTCGCATTACGCGAGACATTGACGGTCAGCCCGCTGCCGTCGCCCGTGGAGCCGCGGACCGTGCCGCGAATCGACCGGGTGATCGAGTGGTAGGTGACGAGCAGGCCAAACGTCCCGACCCACGCGCTGCCGTAGTTCAAGAACATCCACCGCCGCGGGGTCTCGAGGTCCATCCGTGCCGTGTCGGTGTCGTTCGTCCAACGCCTGAACAGGCGCGAACAGTCGGCGGTCGTCCACCGCAACCAGTTCTCGTTGTGGGATGCGATTGCGCCGTGGTAGACGTTCACCCACCCGGCACCATCGCCGTCGGGACCCTCGGACCCCGTGCGCTGGGCTTGAACCCGGACGGCTTGATGTGTGTCGGCGGTCGCCAGCCAGGCCGCTTGCATGGCCACCGAGTTCAGGAAGTACTCGGCCTCGGGGATCGTGGGGGTCTTGGCAGAGGTCGAGTCGTTGTATTCGAGCACGGTCGCGTCGGCCCGATACCAGCCCAGCGCGAAGTGGCGGGTCTGGTT
>CBFGLP010000148.1:0-2537 GCA_965649595.1 uncultured Myxococcales bacterium
CGACGAGTAGCGCTTCGGCGCTGGCTCCGGTCGACTCGCATGCGAGCGATGGACGAGCGCGGGCAAGCGAGCCAGACTCGCGCGCATGCCCACTCGGGTCGTCGATCCGCAGCACCCCGATCCCGCGGTGATCGAGCAGGCCGCCGCGGCCCTGCGGGCGGGCGAGCTGGTCGCATTTCCGACCGAGACCGTGTACGGGCTGGGCGCGCGGGCGCTCGACGAGCGGGCGGTCGCGCGGATCTTTTCTGCGAAGGGCCGGCCGAGCCATCACCCGCTGATCGTGCACGTGCTCGAGGTCGGGCAGGCGCGCGAGCTGGTCCGCGAGTGGCCGAAGCTGGCTCAGGCGCTCGCCGATCGCTTCTGGCCGGGGCCGCTCACGCTCGTGCTGCCCAAGCGCGAGCAGGTGCCGGACCTCGTGACCGCGGGGCTCGACAGCGTGGCCCTGCGCTCGCCGGCGCATCCGGTCGCGCGCGCGCTGCTGGCTGCGCTGGGCGAGCCGATCGCGGCTCCGAGCGCCAACCGGTATCAGGGCGTGTCGCCGACCACCGCGGCGCACGTCGAGCGCTCGCTCGGTCGAGGTGCGGTCGCGTGGCTGCTCGACGGGGGGCCGAGCACGGTGGGGATCGAGTCGACGGTGCTGGATCTGACCGGCGAGCGACCAGTGCTGCTGCGTCCGGGCGGCGTGTCGGTGGCGGAGCTCGAGGCGATCACCGGGCCGCTCGCGCGCATCGAGCAGGTCGACGAGGCGAAGCCACGCAGCTCTCCGGGCATGAGCGAGCGCCACTATGCGCCGCGCGGGCGGGTGGAGCTGATCGATCGGCGCGAGCTCGAAGCGAGGATCGAGGGCAGCGAACGCCCGCTCGGTGCGATCCTGCTGGAGCCGATCGAATCGGTGCCGGGCATCGATCACCTGCTCAGCATGCCGAGCGATCCTCGGGACTACGCCCGCCTGCTCTACGCAGCAATGCACACGCTCGACGAGCTCGGCTGCGTCCGGATCCTCGTGGAGCGCGTGCCCGAGCACGACGAGTGGACGGCCGTGCGCGATCGACTGCGCCGCGCCGCGGCCTAGTCGGCCTCGTGTCCCGGGTCAGCGACGCTCTCGTTCGGTCAGGAAAGCACCGGTCATGGCAGCGGCGAGCCCCGAGCCGTCGCAGGCGACGGCTCCCAGGCGACGACCCCCAAACGAGAGGTGGACCCCTGCTGACGTCATGAAATAATCAATCCAATCGTCACACATGGGCTCGAAGCGGGCCCACGTCACGCCAGCATTGGCGAGTCGATTCTCGACTTCGGCAATGCTCAACTCTGCGTCCTCGAAGTTGCTCAACTCGAGCGCCTCCGGCAACGCGATGCTCGGTCGGTGGACGTGCAACGAAATGACCGAGACCCGACCTCCTTCGATGGTGAAGTCGAGGTCGCCGTAGCGAGCGAACGCCGGGGCGCCGTCCCGCGGAGGCTCATGGAGCGGCGGTTCGCCGAGTGCACTCACCACCAAGCTCCAGTCTGTGCCGATCCGCAACGGGCCGAGCTCGCCGGTCGTGATGAACTCGAAAAAATCGACGTGTATCGACATGAGGCCTCATGAGCGACCGCGCACGCTCGAGAGCTCAGTTCGCGGAGGGCTGTTCCGGCTACTCCTCCGCGACCGGCTCGACCGCGCCGGCCGCGGCCTCATAGCCGAGCTTCTCGATCGCCGCGACGAACTGCTCGGGCTGCGCCTCGCCCTCGCGGAACACGACGGTTGCTCGCTCGCCCGCGAGATCGACCTCGCACGAGGCGACCCCCTCGAGCTTGCCGACGCTGTGCTCGATCGCCTGCACGCACGACTCGCAGGTCATGCCCTCGACCTGCAGCTCGACCTTTTGCAGCTTCGGCTCGGACCGACAGGCGGTCAGCGCGAGCGCGGCGATCAGGGCGAGGCGGCGGAGGGTGCTGGGCATGCGCCTCGTTCCTGCACCCGGTGAGCCGCGCTGGCAAGTCGACTCAGAAGCGGCCCACGAACACCAGCCCGGCGCGGTCTGGGCTGGCCATCGGCATCACCGCCGTCTGCACGCGCTTGCGCTCGCGCTTGGCCGCCTCGCCCGACATCGCCAGGCCGAACCCGATCGCGGCCATCAGCGCGCTGCCGTCCATCATCAACACCGAGGCCGTCGGTCGGCATGTGTAGCTCAGCCCGTCTTGCACGAAGAAGGGCCCCTTCGCGCCGTCGTAGCAGGTCATCGTCAGCGCAGCCTCGCTGATCATCCCGACGATCCCGAGCGAGAAGAGCGTCCAACCAGCCGCGCGTCGTCCGGTCAGCGAGCGCGCGGGCTTGCCCTCGTAGTCGCGCTTGAACTCTTGGTAGCGACCCTCCATCCACGCACCGCCGCCCGCGAGGCCGATGCTGCCGAGGAAGAGCACGCGATCGAGGTTGCCACGAAAGCCGCAGTACACGTCGGCGCAGATCAGCTCGGTGACCCACTGGCGGGTCAGCACACCGCCGAACAACAGGCCGGCGCCGATGAAGTAGCCGGTCCCGCGATTGGGAGCGCCGG
>CBFGLP010000149.1:0-3204 GCA_965649595.1 uncultured Myxococcales bacterium
CCCTTGCGGATGTCGATGCCGGTCGGGCACACGCTCACGCACGCGCGGCAGTCGACGCAGTCGCCAAGGCGCGGATCCTTGGCCTTGGCGCTCGGCTTGGCCCGCGGCTCGCCGCGCCGCTCGTCGTAGCCGACCATCAGCGAGTCCGGATCGACCAGCACCGACTGAAACCGGCCGTAGGGGCACACGACCAGGCAGGTCTGCTCGCGGAACCACGCGAAGTCGAACAGCAGGAGGCCAGTGATGAACGCGAAGGTGAAGGTCCCAGCCGGGTGCGAGAGCGGGTTCAGCTGGGCCTCGATCACGCCGTCGCGGCCGAGAAAGTAGGCGGTGAAGGTCGTGCCGACGGATCCGGCGAAGACCAGATAGAAGCCGTACTTGAGCCCCTTGCGGACGATCTTGTTGAAGGTCCAGGGGCCTTCGTCGAGCTTGCGCCGCGCGGCCGCGTCACCTTCGATCAGGCGCTCGACCGGGCGGATCAACGACTCGAGGAACACCGTCTGTGGGCAGCTCCACCCGCACCAGGCTCGCCCGAAGAGCGCGGTGAAGAAGAACACCCCGAACACCACCAAGCCGGCTGCGAACAGCAGGTAGGCCCCGTCGGTCGCCATGAAGGTCATCCCCCAGAAGTAGATGCGGCGTCCGGGGATGTCGACGCGAGTGGCAGGGTGATCGCCGATGTCGATCCACGGCCCGATCAGCAAGAGCACGATCAGGATCCAGTGCACGATCGTCCTCGCGGTCAGCTTGCGGCCGCGCAGCCAGCGAGGGTAGAGCCACACGCGCTTGCCCCCTTGCCCGATCGTGGTGACGGTGTCGTTATCGGCGATGCCTGCCATGATTGCTCCGTGGTGAGGAGGTGTTCGGGCGTCAGGGCGTCGAGCCCTTGGTCTCGGTTGGGTTCGCCTGCGCGACCTCGGCCGGCTGATCGACGATCGGCTCGCCCTCGGGCGCCTTCGGCTTGGCCGGCGCGGTCCCGCGAAGGGTCCGCACGTACGCCCCGACCTGATAGATCTCGTCGAGGGTGAGCTGATCCTTCCAGGCCAGCATGCCCTTCGGCGTGCCATTGAAGATGACAGCGACGATCTTGTCCCGCTCGTATCCGTAGACGGAAAAATCGTCGGTCAGGTTGGGGCCGACCAGGCCGCCGCCATCGGCGGCGTGGCAGGACACGCAGCGGACCTTGTAGATCGCCTCGCCGGCGAGCACGAAGTTGGGATCCGCGGCCATCTGCTCGAGCTCGGCCGCCGTCGCCAGCTTGGTCGGCGGGTGCTGCTCGTACCACTCGTTCATCGACGCTGCCCAGGTTTCCCGTGGCAGCTCGCCGGGGCCAAAGTGATAGTAGGGGACGTAGGTTCCGGCGAACGCGATGGTCCCGTAGAACAGGTAGACCCACCATTTCGGGAGCGGATTGTCGTACTCCTTGATGCCGTCGTAATCGTGATCGAGGACTTCGTCGGTCGGCTTGGACATGGCGGTGGCTCCTAGGGGTGACCGGGCTTGACCGGCTCGAGCGGCTGATCGTCGACCAGAGGCATCTGCGAGCGGATCGCGTAGGCCTGCTTGGATCCGGGGCGGAACATCCACACCAGCGCGCCGAGGAACACGCTCATGAAGATGATGATTGCGACGATGCCGAGGTAGGCGTGCTCGGAGAAGCTGAGGATCTGATTCACTGGTTTTGCTCCTTCACGATCTGGGCCGTGTATTCGTCGGAAGCACCCTTGCCGTCGCGACCGAGGCGCTGCAGGTAGGCGATCAACGCGACGATCTGCTTGTCATGCACGTCGGGAGCGCCTTGCTCGACCAGGCCCTTGGCGATCTGATCGGCCTGCATCTGCGCGAGCAAGCTGGCGGCCCCGATCTCGCCGTCGGTGTAGGGCGCGCCCATCATGCCGTGGACCTCGAGCTTGGCGTTGGTGTTGGACAGGTCGAGCGGCCGCTCGGCGAGGTGCGCGTAGCTGGGCATCAGCGACGCCGGCGAGGTCGAGCGCGGATCGACGAGGTGGTTGTAGTGCCACAGATCGGGGTACTTGCCGCCGACGCGCAGCAGATCGGGCCCGATCCGGCGCGAGCCGAACAGGAAGGGCCGATCGAACACGAACTCGCCAGCCTTGCCGTAGTCGCCGTAGCGCAGCGTCTCCTCGCGGAAGGGCCGAACCATCTGCGAGTGGCAGTTGACGCAGCCCTCGCTGATGTAGATGTCGCGACCCTCGAGCTCGAGCGCGGTGTAGGGCTGAACGCTGGAGATCGTCGGCACGTTGGTCTCGATCGCCATGCTCGGGATCAGCTCGAACACGCCGCCGGCAGCGACCGCGACCGTGGTCCACAAGGTGAACTGCAGCGGACGACCCTCGAGCCGGCGGTGCCACGTCTTGCCCTCGGGCTTGCTCAGGTCGCGGCGGACCGGGACCTCGACGACCGTGTCGGTCAGATCCGTGCGGGTCTGCCAGGTCTTGAACAGGTTCCACGCCATCAGCAGGAAGCCGGTCAGGTAGAGGCCGCCGCCGACCGCCCGGACCACGTATTGGGGGTGCAGCGCGGGCACCATCTCGTCCCAGGTGCCGTAGACGAGCTTGCCGTCGGCGTCGAACTCCTTCCACATCAGGCCCTCGGTCACGCCCGAGACCCACATGCTCAGCACGTAGAGGCCGATGCCGACCAGCCCGAACCAAAAGTGCGTGGTCGCGAGCTTCTTGCTGTAGAGCTCGGTCTTCCACACGCGCGGGAGCAGCCAGTAGAGCATTCCGACGATGAAGAAGCCGTTCCAGCCGAGCCCGCCGGCGTGAACGTGGGCGATCGTCCAGTTGGTGTAGTGCGAGAGCGTGTTGACGCTCTTGAGCGAGAGCATCGGGCCCTCGAAGGTCGACATGCCGTAGAAGGTGATCGCGGCGACGAAGAACTTGAGCACCGGATCGGTGCGCAGCTTGTGCCAGGCGCCGCGCAGGGTCAGGAGCCCGTTGATCATTCCGCCCCAGCTGGGCGCGAGCAGCATGATCGAGAACACCGTGCCGAGCGTCTGCGCCCAGTCGGGCAGGGCCGAATTGAGCAGGTGGTGAGGGCCCGCCCAGATGTAGAGGAACACCAGCGCCCAAAAGTGGATGATCGACAGCCGGTAGCTGTAGACCGGCCGCTGCGCGACCTTGGGCACGTAGTAGTACATCAAGCCCAAGAAGGGCGTGGTCAGGAAGAACGCGACCGCGT
>CBFGLP010000150.1:0-2882 GCA_965649595.1 uncultured Myxococcales bacterium
TCGAGCTCGACCCACTCGACGGGCCGGCTAGCGATCCCGTGATAGCCGATGTGACGCCCGCTGAACGAGCGGGCGAGCGCTCCGACCAGCTTGCCCTTCGAGAAGCCCTGCAGCAGCACGCACTCGAGCGTGCCGCTGTCGACCTGCGCGCTCGGGCACGCGTGCATGCCCGCGCCGAAGTACTGGCCGTTGCCCAAGCAGAGCAAGGTCAGCTCCAGCTCTTCGTCGTGGCCGTCGCTGGTGCGCATGCGGACCTTGACGTTCGACCAAGCCGAGATCGCCCGCAGAGCCGCGCGCAAGTAGGCCATGGTGTTGCCAAAGGTGCGGCTCGACTCGGCGACGTAACGATCGACGAGCCCGCTGATCCCGATGCTGGCCATGTTGAGGAAGGGCCGCAGCCGCTCGCGACCTTGGTGGTCGACGAAGCGGGCGAGCCCATAGTCGACCGTGCGGACCTTCGCGGCTGCGAGCCGCTCGACCTGCGCGAGCGGCTTGAGCGGCCCGAACATGCGCTGGAAGTCGCCTCCGGTCCCGCTCGCGATCACGCCCAGCACCGCGTCGGGGAACCGGTTGCGACCGGTCTCGGGATCGAGGAAGCCAGCGAGCACCTCGTTGTTGGTCCCGTCGCCCCCGACGCTGATGATCATCGTCGCGCCTCGCTCGAGCGCGGTGTGGGCCAGCACCGTCGCGTGCTCGGAGGCCTCGGTCATCCAGACCTCCAGCTCCGGCCAGTGGCGACGCAGGGCGGGCTCGAGCTTGGGCCAACGCCGGCCACCAGCGCCATTGCAGGCGTGCGGGTTGACGATCGCTACCACGTGCTCGGAGGAGGACACCGCGGCGAAGCTACCCGAGCCGGCGTTCGTGGGGGGCCGTCGCGCTCTCCGCCGCATCGCTCACCCGTCCAGGGCCACGCCGCAGCACCGCGAACGCGCCTGCTCAGGTCGTCCGGGGGGTGCATGAAGGTCGAGCGGACCAGCACAGGCCGCTCGACCAACGACCCACTTCGAGCTCACTGGCAGCTCGAGCCGACCAGCGTGTTCGAATCGAGGATGAGCTCGCCGGGCGTACAGATGCCGCCGTTGCAGTCGGCGTCGGTCTTGCACTCGCCGCACGACCCGATCTCGTCGAGGCCCTGGACGTCGACCGTCGAGCACATACCGCTGGCGCACGCCTCGTCGCCATTACCCTCGAGATCACAGTAGCTGTCCTGCGGCAGCGAGGCGGCCGCGATGCACTGCTTCGCGCCGCTCCATTCGGGCAGTTCGACGAGCGGCGCACAGATCAAGCCAGGCTCGCAGTCCGCATCGATCGCACACTCGCCGCAGCTCTGGATGACGATGAGGTCGAGCAGGTTGAACACCTGCTGGCAGACCAGCTCGGGCTGGCAGACCGCATCGGACTCGCAGCCGCCAGCGAGCTCGCCTTGGTTGCAGACCGAGCCGATCGACTCGAAGGGGTTGGGCGCGGTGCAGCCACCGTCGGGACAGTCGGCGTCCTCGTTGCACTCACCACACTGTCCGCCGAGGAAGGGGATCACGTAACAGTGGCCCGAAAAGCACTCGGTATCGGCGGTGCACGAGGCTCCGTTCTCGAACCCGTCGGTGTCGGTCGTGTCGAAGTCGAGCGTGTCGACATCGGTCGTGTCGAAGTCGGCCGTGTCGACGTCGGTCGTGTCGACGTCGGTCGTTTCGCTCTCCGTCGACTCGCTCTCCGTCGTGTCGACGTCGTTCGTGTCGCTCTCCGTCGTGTCGCTCTCCGTCGATTCCGCCGAATCGCCATCGATCGAATCGCCATCTGTCGAATCGCTCTCCGTCGAATCGCTCTCCGATTCCGTGCTCTCCGACTCCGTGCTCTCGGATTCCGTACTCTCGGATTCCGTACTCTCGGATTCTGTACTCTCGGATTCTGTATCGCCGGACTCGCCGATCTCGTCTTCACCCGGCAAATCGGGCTTTCCACAGCCGAGTACGAGCGAGAGGGGAACTAGGAAGGTGAGCAGGCGGATCTGGGCCGAGTTCATCGGCGCAGCAGTTCCCGCGGCTTCGCGCTTCGATCACGTGCCACGCCAAAAATCGAAATCCACCTCCATCTCGGTGTTCTGGATCGCGCGCGCATCAGGAGCTGGGCGCGAGCCAAACGAAAAGAGGGGCCGGATGAATCCGACCCCTCTTTCGTGTCAGGCCATGCTCGGCCCCGAGGCCGAGCGTGCCGGCCAGCATCACTCGCAGTGCGAGCCGAGCAGCATGCCGCCGTCGAGGATGAACTCGCCAGCGACGCAGGTGCCACCGTCGCAATCGTCGTCGGTGTTGCACTCACCGCAAGCGCCGATCTGAGCGATGCCCATGATGTCGACGGTCGAGCAGATGCCGCTCATGCACGCGTCGTTGCCGTTGCCGTCGAGCAAGCAGAACGAGTCGTTGGCGAGCGTGCCGGGATCGATGCAGTCGTTGATGCCCGAGAACTCCTGGACGCTGACGACCGGCGCGCAGATCTGATCGGTGCAGTCGGCGTCCGACGCACAGTTGCCGCAGGTGTTGATCTGGATCAGGCCGAGCAGGTCGAGCACGTTGCCGCAGGTCAGGCCTTCCTGGCAGACCTCGTCCGACTCGCAGCCGCCACCGAGCTCACCCTGGTTGCAGACCGAGCCGTTGGCCTCGAAGGGGTTGGGCGGGGTGCAGCCACCACCGGTGCAGTCGGCGTCCTCGTTGCACTCGCCACACTGGCCGCCGAGG
This sequence comes from uncultured Myxococcales bacterium, assembly GCA_965649595.1. GTDB lineage: Bacteria > Myxococcota_A > Polyangia > Nannocystales > Nannocystaceae > Plesiocystis. The sequence continues at coordinate 2,733 of CBFGLP010000150.1, forward strand.
AAGGGCACGAGGTAGCAGTTGGCCGACAGGCACTCGCCGTCGGCAGTGCAGGTCGCGCCGTTGGGCAGATCGCCGCCGGTCTCTTCGGTGGTCGTGTCGTCCGTCGTGTCGTCGGTCGTGTCGTCCGTCGTCGTGTCGTCGGTCGTGTCG
>CBFGLP010000151.1:0-24039 GCA_965649595.1 uncultured Myxococcales bacterium
GCGGCCGTGCTGGTCAACGAGGGCGTGATGGCCGACGTGTTCGGCCCCGGCACCCACACCCTCTCGACCCAGAACGTCCCGATCCTGTCGACGCTCAAGGGCTGGAAGTACGGGTTCGACAGCCCCTTCAAGGTCGAGATCTACTTCATCAACCTCAAGCAGTACCTCGACCAGAAGTGGGGCACGCCCAACCCGATCCTGATCCGCGACCCCGAGTTCGCGGTCGGCAATCGGCCGGGGCGCGTGCCGATCCGGGCGTTCGGTAGCTACAACTTCCGCATCGCCGACCCGGGCACCTTCTTCAAGGAAGTCGTCGGCACCAACGGCTACATCACCAGCGACGAGATCGAGAAGTACGTCAAGAGCCGGGTGCTGCAGGCCTTCAGCAAGGCCGCGGGTCAGTCCAAGGTCAGCGTCGCCGACATGGCCGGGCACGTCGACGTGCTGGCCAACGAGGTCAAGACCGGCATCGCGCAGGACATCCAGGCGCTCGGCATCCAGCTGACCAGCTTCGTGATCGAGAGCATCACGCTGCCGCCCGCGATCCAAAAAGCGATCGAGGATGCGGCCGCGCAGTCGGCCCGCGGCGTCGACAACACGATGGCTTGGGAGGGCATGCAGGCCATGCGGGACGTCGCCGCCAACGCTCACAAGGGCCAAGGCAGCGGGGTCATGAACGCCGGCATGGGCATGGGCATGGGCTTCGGCATGGGCAACATGATGGGGCAGATGATGAACCCCGCCATGATGGGCATGCAGGGCTACCCGCCCCAGCAGGGCTACCCGCCGCCCGGCTACCCACCCCAGCAGGGCTACCCGCCCGGTTATCCGCCGCCCGGCTACCCGCCCCAGGGTCAGCCGCCGCAGCAAGGTGCTGGTTGGCATCCGGCGCCCGGTCAAGCACCCGCGGCCGCGCCCGCCGAGCAGCCCGCGAACGAGCTGCAGGTCAAGCTACAGAAGCTCAAGGCCGCCTTCGATGCAGGGCTGCTGACCGAAGAGGAGTACGCCAGCAAGCGGGCGAAGCTGCTCGAGGACTTCTGACTCGGAACCTCGTCGGGGGGTCGCCGTCACGGCCTCCCGTCGAGCAGCCCGAGCTCGTCGCCTCACCCTTGCGGCACGCCGACGACCAAGCTCAAGCCGCCGCCGGTCATGTCCGAGTAGGTGTAGGGCGAGACCAAGCCGAGCACCTCGGCGACGATCTCGTGCGTGTCCGGATCCAGCTTGATCGCCTTCGAGGCGGCCTGATCGACCAGCCACACGAAGCCCTCGACGTCGACCGAGGTACCGACGGGGCTGCTCACGCCCTGCAGCGTGATGTCGGCCGCGAGCTCGCCAGTCAGCATGTCGACCTTCACCACACCGCCGGGATCGGCGATCCACATGTAGCCATCGGGGTGCGCCGCGACTCCGCGCATCGACTGGCCGGCGGCACCCGACGTCCAGGTCTCGGTGTCGGGATCGAAGCGGTGATACGCGTTCGCGCCCGCGACCCAGACATCGCCCTGCGCATCGACGGTCATCCCATACATGAAGTGGTCGTCGGGTGTCGCCCACTCCTGGATCGCCAGCGTCTCACTGTCGATCTCGACCAGCGGCCCGCTGTTCCATCCGAGCACCCAAAAGTCGGCCTCGGCATCGACCGCGCCGCCGTAGGGGCCCCAGTTGTTGTGCGACCATGGGTGCGTGGTGTAGTCGAGGATTGCCCCGGTTCCGCCGTCGAGCCGGTAGAACACGCCCTTGCTGACGAGCATGTCGGCGTGCCCGACCCACACCCGCGGTTGCTCGTACACGCACGAGTCCTCGTCGAACTTGCCCTCCCAGGCGACCGGGCGCGGGCCTCGGTTGCCGCTCGCGGGCAGCGGCAGGTGCCAGAGCACGCACTCGTCCTGTCCCCAGGGCAGCACGTCCTCCGGCCCGGTCGAGGTCTGGATCACGCCGTCGTCGTTGTTGTCGACGCAGTCGCTCAGCCGCGCGGCGATCTTGATGATCCCGCCGTTGCGATCGGCGACCGCCACGTCACCGAGCAGGTTTACCGAGGTACGCGAAGGATCGGGCAATTCGGGCCCGGCACTGTAACGCGCGACCTCGATCGCATTGATCGTATCGATCTTCGAGACCGTCCCCTGCAAGGAATTCGAGATCCAGATGTTGGAGAATGGCGACCCGCCGCCGCTGCCGCTACAATCGGGTGTGCCGACGTCGGGCACCTCACCGAGATCGAACTTGATGTCCACGCCCTCGGTCTCGGCGTCCCCTGTAGCTCCAGTCGAGGATTCGTTCGATCCCTCGACATCGCTCCCCTCGTCATCGAAGTCGCCGAAATCGGAGATTCCGCCGACCTCGTCGTTGCCCGGACGACTCGATCCATCGTCAGCGCAGGCCGCGATTGATCCAATTATTGCCACGCAGATTGGCCGCGCCCAATTCATGCATCGAGCGTAATGGCGGGCGCCGATCCTTCCACGCTATCTTCATGAATGCACCACGACGCCGAGCGAACGCCGCTTCGCGCCGGCCCCGCTCGGATTTCATTCGTGATGCGATCGAAAGAACGAATCTGGCGCTAGGAATGGATCACGCCGCGCCGACGAGCGCCTCGACATCCGCCGGTCGCTTGACCAGTGCAGCGGTCAACACCTCGGGATTCCCCTCGGTCACCAGCACGTCGTCCTCGATCCGAATGCCTCGCACGTCGGCGAAGCGAGCCAGCGCGTCGCGTCGCAGCGTGCCGTCGGCCTCGAAGGGGGCGACCAGCTCGCTGCCTGGCGCGAGCACGGCCGGCACTTGATAGAAGCCCGGCTCGATCGTCACCGCCATGCCCGGCCGCAGGTCGCGATCGAGGCGCAGATAGCAGAGCCCGAATTGCGAGCTGCGCACGCGACCCGGCGCGTAGCCGGCTCGGTCGCCGAGATCCTCCATGTCGTGGACGTCGAGCCCGAGCAGGTGTCCGAGCCCGTGCGTGAAGAACAGCCCTGCCGCGCCGCGCTCGACCAGGCCGTCGACGTCGCCGACCAAGATGCCCTCGTCGACCAAGCCCTGGGCGAGGATCTTGGCGGCGCCGAGGTGGATGTCGCGGTAGCGGACACCCGCGCGCACGCGATCGATCGACGCGAGCTGCATGGCCAGGACCAGCTCGTACATGGCCTTTTGCGTGGGCGAGTACTTGCCGCTGACCGGCCAGGTCCGCGTGACGTCCCCGGCCCAGCCGCGGTGGTCGGCGCCGACGTCCGCGAGCAGCAGGTCGCCTGCGCCGAGCGGGTTGGCGTAGGTAGTCGCGTGGAGGATCTCGCCGTGAACGGTGACGATGCTCCCGTAGGAGGTCGTCATGTCGCGAGCCATCAGCGCGGCCTCCATCGCCGCCCTGACGTGGCTCTCCTTCAGACCCGGGCGCGTCGCAGCCATGCCGGCCTGATGCGCAGCCACCGTGCCCGCCGCGGCGCCGCGCAGCATCTCGACCGCGCCTGCGTCGTGCGAGAGCCGAAGCTCGATCATCGCGTCCGCCAGCGCGACATCGACATCGCTGAGCTCGGGCCCGCGATCGGGCTCGGCCCACGCCCGCTCGAGCCAGCGCACCTGCTGGATCCGAGTCTGCGCGCCGATGCTCGGGAGGCTCGCGATCGTCGATGCACCACGCTCGCGGATCACCTGCGCGAGCTCGCTGATCGGGCGGATCTGCTGCACTCCAGTCGCCGCCGCGATCGCCTCCCAGCCGGGCGTCTCACCATGCCAGACGACGTCGCTGGGATCGCTGGGCACCAAGAAGAGCGTGTCGTGATCCCCGTCGACCAAGAGCGCCGCGCCTTCGACCCAGGCCCCGCACAGGTAGAGGAAGTGGCTGTCCGGCCGAAACGGGTAGACGTTGGCCGCATAGTTGCGAGGCCGAGCGGAGCCAGAGAAGAGCAGCGCAGGCGTGCGGCCGAGCGCCCGAGCGAGCGCACGACGGCGGGGGGTGAACACGGACGCGGGCTGGCTCGGGAGAACGTCGCTCATCGGGGCGGAGTGTACATCGTCCACCGCGGCGGCTTCAGCGGGTGATCCTGCGGACAGCGCGCAAATGGCGGCCGCGGGGCACGAACGGGGCCGCGCGAACCCAGGTGTCGAGAATCCCATTGGCCTGGTGAAGGCGCCCTGGAGCTCGAACGAGACTTCATTGTCCTCGGGATCAGGAAGCCTCGATAAAAACCAAGAATGTCGATTCGAGGCTCGGCCCGAAGGACACGACGATTCGTCATTCGCGCTCGATATCGCCCGACATTCCCCTAATTGCAGCAAATCATCGCTGCCCCCTTGTCGGGCCATCGCGGCCGAATAGCCTCGAACACGCTCGGTTCGCGACGACCTGGAGTCGTACGAATCGAGCCTGCCCATTATAACTGTCTTCGTCAGCCCACGGGCTGATGTCCCGAGCCCCGCTTTCGGTGGTGTCCTCGGCTGCGGCGAGATGCGGCTCGCCGCAGCGATGAGTGCAGGCAATGTCCTCGATCGAGTCGAACGGCGATACTCAGCAAGCGTCACCCTCGGGCCAAGGGCCGATGGGCGGGGCAGGCGGCCTGACCATCGTGACCGCGCTGCTGGTCCCCCACGCCGACCCCGATGATCCTCGCGCGCGTATCCAGCTCGGCCCGCTGTGCGTCGCCGCGGCCGCCCGTCAGGCCGGGACCATCGTCCACCTCGTCGATCTCGACTCGATCGCCGCGCGTCACATCGTCGACGATTACCTCGATCGCGACGGGTTCTTGGCCGATGCGGCCCAGCAGATCCTCGCGCGAGGAGCCCCGTGGATCGGTCTGAGCACGATCCGCTCTTCGTTCCGCCTGACCTTGCGCCTGGTCGCTCGGCTCAAGCAGCACCAACCCGAGCTGTTCGTGTTCCTCGGTGGACCTCAGGCCAGCGAGGTCGACGAAGAAGTGCTGACGACGACGCCCGAGGTCGACGCGGTCCTGCGCGGTCCCGCGGACCGCTCGATCGTCGAGCTGCTCGGCTGCCTCGCGGATGCCGGCGACCGCTCGAGCGTCGCCGGTCTGACCTGGCGAGATCCGGACAGCGGGCGAGTGGTTCGCAACCCCGACCCAGCGCCGATCGAGGACCTCGACGCGCTACCGATCCCGGCCTACGACCTGCACCCACGCTCGTCCGACGCCGAGCTGCTCGCGCTCGACGTCGGCCGGTCTCGTGCGCCCGTGCACGGATCCTTTGGTCGACGGCATCGCCTCAAGTCGTGCGAGCGGCTCGTCGCCGAGGTCGAGCACGTGCACGACTTCTACGACGCGCGCAGCTACTTGCTGACCCACGAGCTGTTCGCGTGCAACTCGATCTTCGGCTGCCCCGACGAGGCGCTGGCCGACGTCCGCCCCTTGATCGAGCTGCTCGTCGACACCGCGGCGCAGGCCCAGGTCAAGGCCCACTACCAGCTCTTGCTTCCGGCGCGCGAGCTGGCGGGCTCGACCGCGCGCACGCCGGTGTTCGAGGATCGACGAGGCGAGCCTCGAGCGCTCACTGGCGCGGCTCCGCGGATCGATCGCGCGACCTTCGTGTACCTCGCCCACGTCACCTGCTTCGCGCTCGCGTCGTTTCGCAACACCTGCCTGGCGCTCGCGCGGATCCGCGGGGGCTTCACCGACTCGGCGCTGGGTTGGACCCGCTGGGTCCGGGCGACCCTCGACCTGAGCGAAGCGCAGCTCGAGGACTTCCATCGCAGCGGGCAGTTCGAGCAGGACTTCGCCACCTTCATCGAGCACGAGCTCGCGCGCGAGACCGCGGCGGCACGGAGGATCGTCCATGCCGCGCTCGAGTTCGATCGCGAGCTGCTGCGCCACCGCGAGGGCGAGCGCGAGCTCGAGAGCGCGCTCGCGGTGTTCGAGCCGGCCGACCAAGCCGCCCTGGTCGACCCAGCCCGCGTCGACGATCCCCTGCTCGATGCAGCAGCCGTGCTCGTGCATCAGCAAAAGGCCGAGTCGGGCGCCCGCGCCCGCGCGGCCGATCCAGCTCGCCGTCCACCCGTCGTCCAATGACCCCCGCACGTCCGTGGAGCTCGCTATGACCAAAGAGTTGCTCGAGCTGCTGGTCGCCGGTTACCTGCCCTACCTGCACCCGCCACGCACGGACATCATCGATCTGGTCGCGCTCGCGCTCGGCGAGCGCGACGTCGCCTGCGTTCACGTGATGCCGCAGGCGAACGCCGAGCCCAGCTTTCGACGCCTGGTCTCGATTGCGATGACCTGCGGGCTCTTCGTGGCCGATCCAAATGGGCGCTTGGGCGCCCCCGAGGAGTACGTCGAAGGCTTGCCTGCCAACGACACCTGGCTAGTGACGCGACGGCTCGACCGCCTGCACGCGCTGGTCACCACGCACGCACACCTGCACTCGCTCGGCTTCGGTCGCTGGGAGACACACCTCGGCGAAGCGCTCGGTTATCCGCCCTGTTGCGTGCGCGCCTACGCCGAGCAGGTCCGCGCCCCGGAGGCGCACGGGCCCTTCTGGGCGGCCATCAACGTGGCCGCGCGCAGCTGCGGGGAGATCGTGCTGAGCTTCGCGCCCTGCCGGTGGGACTGCCAGGCGGCGTGCGAGCAGACGCTCGCCCGGCTCCGCGTGGCCCGACGCCTCGGCGTGCTCGAGGACGACGCGGTCGCGGATTGGGTGCGACAAAAGTTCGGCTCGCAGGCGCTGATCGAGCTACGCGCGACCGAGCCGATCTTCGACTCGCGGATCATGCTCGCTGGCTTTCGTGTGCCGCGTCGGAGCGGGCCCACGAGCGACCTCTCGGGCCCGACTGGCGACGAGTGGCGCGAGCTGGTGCCCTGACCCGGTGCCTCAGCCGCCGAAGAAGTTGAACAGGCCTCGGCCGACGCCGAGCACCATCATCAGCACGCCCAGCACGCCGATGCCGACGAGCATGATCAGCAAGATGCCCTTGATCAAGAACGCGACGTAGAGCTGGCGAAAGCCGCTGATCAAGGCCGCCAGATCGCCGCCTTCCGAGCTGGTCGCGCCGCGTAGCGCGATCCCGGCGAGCAGCACGAAGATCGGGATGACGCCCTGCAGCATCGCGGTGACGATCGTCTCGGTCGAGAGGCCCGCGCGGAGCAGGCCGAGCGTGGTCGGAATGATCTGCACCACGCTCGCGACGATCATCAAGGTCGCCGTGCTCGACATGACCTGCCGGAGCTCGTCGCTCAGCACGAAGCGGCGACCGATCGGGGACTCGGCGCCAGGCGAGGGCGCTGCGAAGGGGTTCTGTTCGTTCCAGTTCATCCCATCACTCCGAGCAGCTGGCCGAGCAGCATGAGCACGCCAATGATCAGGTCGATGATGAACACGACCTTGAGCCGAGCGAAGCCGAGCTCGAGGTAGTCGAGATCGCCCTCACCTGCGAGGTTGTTGAACTGCTCGCCCGCCGCCTGTGTGCGGAGCCCTTGCAGCAAGTAGGCAGCGACGACGACCAAAGGGATCACGGTCACGAGCATCGCTACGAACCCGAATCCCGGTCCACCGAGCACGAGACCACAACCAACGGTCATCATCAACAGGACCAAAAACACGCCGGCCACCGCTAGCTGGAGCGCGCCAGAGATGCGTAACCATCGAGCCAGCTTGTGGACCACCGCTTGACCCTCGAGGTCGAGCGGCAGCTTGGCAGGAGTGGATCCGAAGGGGTCTGTCATGCCCCGAGGGTCGCACGTTTGGCGCTCGAGGTGGGGGCTTTAGACCATTGACGCTCGCAATCAGCGAGCCGTAGGGTCGCGACATGGCTTCGTTACCAATGTTCCGTGCCTCGCTCTGCCTGCTGCCGATCTTCCTCGCGACCGCTTGCAAGCCCGGGGGTGAGGGCGACGACGAGATCGGCGACGCCACGGATTCACCGGATACTGGCGACGGTGATGGCGACGGTGACAATGGCACGGGCGAGGGCGACACCGGCGATGACGACTCCGGCGATGGCGACCAAGGCTGCGCTGGCTACTTCCCAGCCGGCTCGATCTGGTGCGAGGACATCAGCGACGCCCCGACGGCGCCCGACTCGGACACGGTGATCGCATGGCTCGAGCAGGCCGGCTGGGGCAACGGCGACACCTTTCAGATCGACTTCTCCTTCGAGGTGCTCGAGGCCGACGCCAGCACCCCCTACGTGAGCTTCGAGGCGACCGAAGACTTCTACTCGCCCGACTGCGATTGGGTCGAGGTCCCCTTGCCAGCCGGCGGGGCGCTCGAGGGCGAGCAGGGCTACGCGTGCGAGAGCGACGGTGACTGCCACCTGATCGTCGCCGCGCGCGACGAGGACCGGCTCTACGAGATGTGGCGCGCCAACCAGGTCGGCGACCAGCTCTACGGCGGCTGCCTGGCGGTCTGGGACATGACGATGATCTATCCGGACGAGGGTCGCGGTGACGGCTGCACCAGCGCCGACGCGGCTGGGTTCCCGATCGCTCCGCTGCTCTTCGACGCCGACGAGGTCGCGGCCGGATCGATCGACCACGCGATCCGCTTCATCTTGCCCAACGACCACATCCGCGAGCTCATCTACGTTCGCCCGGCGACGCACAGCACCAACGCGACCTCGGGCCCGGCCGAGGCCCCGCCCTACGGCGTGCACCTGCGCCTGCGCGCCGACTATCCGGTCGACAGCCTGCCGAGCGAGGGCGCCCAGGTCGTCGCGCGGGCGCTGCAGACCTACGGCATGTACCTGGCCGACGGCGGGCAGATCGTGCTGACGGCGAGGAGCGATCGCTTCACGACCGCCAAGTGGGACGGGCTGCTCGGGCCGCTCGATCTCGAGCCGCTCTCGCCTAACGACTTCGAGGTGATCGATCACGGACCGGGGATCGATTGGGGCACGGTCGATTGCAATCGCGAGCCGCTCGGGACCCCGCCCTGACCTCGACGCGGGCGGCTTGCAGTATGCTCGGCCGCCCATGCGCGCTCCCAAGCCCGCCCGCGTCGCGCCCTTCGTCTTTGCAGCGCTCGTGCTCGGCGTCGCCGCGTGTCGGCCCGAGCCCCAGCCGACCACCAAGCCCGAGGGCGTGGAGCAGGTGTTCGTCGAGCAGCCGAACGCCGAGCAGCAACCCGCCGCCAGCCAGACCAAGCCGGTCGTCTACCTGGTCGGGACCCAGCTGTGGCGCGTCGAGCCGGACGGCAGTAAGGCGCGAGCGCTCGGTGCCGAGGCGCAAGACGTCGGTGGCATGCTGGGCGCTGGCGGATCCGAGCCGATGGTCTCGCCCGATGGCCGCTTCGTGGCGCTCAACGACGGCGTGGACCTGCGCGTGCTCTCGCTCGAGACCGGCGAGATCCTTCAGCTCACCAAGCTGCCGCACGAGGGCTGGTTGCACGCCGCGACCGGGCTGCTCTCGGGCTGGTCGCCGGACAGCTCGATGCTGCTCTTCGCTCTGATCGAGCCTGGCTACGAAGAGGCGGATCCGCTGCCGCTCCCGCCCGGGGTCGAGTACGGCTTTCATGTGTTCCGAGTGAGCGAGTCCTCGGTCGAGCGGCTGCCCACGATCGAGGGCTTCACGGCCTGGCTCCCGGACTCGAGCGGGGTGCTGTTCGACAAACACAACTCGGCTCGCGACTATGATCTGCTCGAGCTCCCGCTCGACGGTGGCGCAGCGAAGGTCCGACGACACAGCGACGACTCATATGGATTCAGTCAGCTCGTGGTCGACGGCGAGCAGCTCGTGTGGGTCCAGCACGGAGCTGACGGCCAGGGTGCCCAGGTCGTGGCCGCTCCGCTCGCCGGCGGGGACGCGGTCGCGAAGAGCGTGAACGCGAGCTTCGCCGAGATCCAGTGGCCCCGCGTCTCGCCGGATGGCAGCCAGATCGTGTACCAGCGCCGGCCCGACTCCAATGGGCCGATCACCATCGAGCTGGCGATGGGCGAGTCGAATCCGCCAAAGCCCATCACCACCTGCGCGGGATTTTGCCCAGTCGACTGGTACGACGACGAGCGACTGCTCGTGATCACGAGCGAGGGGCTGTGCTTGATCGGGCTGGATGGCTCGAAGGTGGTGCTGGACGCGAAGGCGACGGGGTTGGCGGTCTACGGCAATTGAGTCCGGGCGGCCTTTCGGCCGTCCTCCTCGACCTCCGCGTGCTCCGGCCAGCAAGCTAGCCTCCGTACGCTCCGGTGAGCGGTCCCAATCAGAATCGAAGGGTGCCGGTGACGCCGAGGTAGTTCTCGCCACGATTGGGCGGCTCCCCGGGCCTGGGCGGGATCAACGGGCCACGGACGCCGAGCTCGACGCTGCCCAGCGGGACCTCCCGACAGCTCGCGCGCACCTTCTCGATCTCCGAGTTCACGTTGGCAATTGCCGCGACGACGTCTGCGAGCCGCATCTGCGGACCAAAGGTGCGCTCGAGCTCGCTCGCATCGGCGGCGACCGGAGGCGGGCTCTGGACCGCCAAGATGGCGTCGCGCAGACGTGTGCCTGCTGCTTGCAACGCCGTCCGTGCGGCTTGCTCCTCGACGACCCGGCATACGGTGCGAGTGGTCTCGACGGTGAGGCCCGCCGAGCCGGCGCCCTCGGTGGTCACCCCGGCACGCGCGATGATGCGTACATGCGGCACGGCGTTGACGGTGACGGTGAACGAGAACCCGCTCGGGCTGGCGTCGAGGGCAAATACGACTCGTTGAGCGCCCTGGTAGGGTGCCGGCAGACGGATTGCGAGCGAGGCCGGAAGGCTGATGTCGAACGCCGCCGGGCCCAGGTTGAAGCGAATGTTGGTCGACGGCAGCGAGACGCCGCCGGACGAGCTCGGGGCAGTGCTGGTGGAAGGAGACGCGGTCGGTCGCGAGGGGCCAGCGGACGGCGCGGGAGCGGGCAAGCCGAAGTTGGGCATCAGGCAGGGATCGGGGAACGATAGCCGCGCGCCTGGATTGCAGCGAGCATGAGCACGGCGCACCCGATCCACACCGACGACACCGGGTTCGGCGAAGCGCAGCTGGCAGAGCGTACGAAGGTCGCAGAACAGCTCGGCCGTGCGCGCCCGGGCCTCGACATCCGGAGATTGTTGTCCGTTGCCTTGCCGCTGAAGCATTGGCCCCACATGCGACTGCACCGATGCGCCCGGAGCTGAGCTTTGCGTCGCGCCCTGCTGGATCACATGGGCCAGCTCGTGCGCGAGCAAGTGGCGACCGGCGGGCGTGTGTGGTCGATACTCGCCGGGTCCGAACACCACGTCACGACCGATCGTGAACGCTCGCGCTTGCAGGTCGCGGGCGGCTTGCTCGGCGCGGGGGCTGGCGTGCACGCGGACGCGGGAGAAGTCGGCGCCAAAGCGCGGCTCGAAGAAGCTTCGGACGTCTGCGGGCAAGGGCTGACCGCCGCTCGAGCGGAGGCTGTCGAGCGTCGCAGGCATGCCCGCGGGCGTCGTCACGTTGGCCTCGCCCTTGCGCTGGATGGTGCCGCGCTGTTCGTCTTCGCATGCGGAGCACTTGCGCTGGAGAGTCGGTGCGAGCGAGGTCGGACGGGGGCGGGCGCTCGAGGCCGTGGCGTCGGGCATGCGCATGACCTGCTCGGCAACCCGATCCGCCTCGTGCTCGTAGGCGTCGCTCGGCTCGCTGACGCGCAAGCGAGCCGAGGCTCCAGGCGTCCACTCCGGCGTCGTTGCACTGGCACTCCTCGCTAACTTCGAGGCAAAGAGCATGTTGTCAGTGCAGCGCTGCGTCGACGTCGTGTCAAGCGCGTGCTGATTTGCAGCCGTGTAGGGACGGGCTCGGACGCGGGCCGGTGATCGGGCGCGACGCCGACTTCGCTCGTAGCTGATCCTCGCGTTGCCGTCAGGGCTGGGCCAGTAGCAGCGATAGCGGCATGTCGAAGCTCAATACTGAGGCAATAAAATCCAATGACAGCTATCGCTGTCATCCATGCCCGAGCGCGGATTATCGTCAATCGCCCGCTGCTCTAATTGACTACAATCCGTCGGTTTGAGCGAGGTACGGCCTCAACAGCTCCCAATTCACATCCCTGCGCAGATCGAACTCGCGCGACGCGTGGAAGTACTCGGACACAGGGCGCTCGAGAATCTGCAGCAAGGCTCGGTACGCGGCCTCCTTCACGCCAGCGTCCGGGTCGGTCTGCACTGACAACGCCAGGGCTCGGAGCACGGAATGCTTTTTCTGTGGTGTGATCGGGCTACGGCAGGCGTACATGGAGAGTGCATGGGCCGCGTTGCTACGGACTAGCCAGTCTGGGTCCTCGGTAAGCAGACGAAAGGCGACCTCGAAATATCGCTCCAAGCGCCAACGTCCGGCCAGCGCGAGAAGGGCTGCAGCGCGCAGGAGCGGCTCGTCGTGGGTCAATAGCGTGACAATGTAGGGTTCAAACTCTCGACGCTCGTCCGAGACGAGCCGGGAGAGCGCGGCCGCCCGCTCGACCAGAGCGCACGTCTCATCCCGTAGATTACGTGGATCGTCCCGGTGGGCTTTTCCGTGAGGCATCACTGGGTCTCCAGGAACTCGTCTACACGCCTACGAATCTCGGTCAGAGCCTCCACCTCGCGGGAGACCAGGCGATAGCCCTCGCTGTCGGGGGCCAGGCGCTGCAACTCTCCCAGCAGCGCTCGGCGCGCGTCAGTCATGGCGGACAATGCGGTGTTCACCTCACCGAGGTGGTCGAATGTTCGCCCCGAACCGCTGCTCCGCACAGGCATACCGAGCCTATCACGAAGTGCACCCGAGAGATCTTGGGGCGTCATATGGTCTCGGATGGCGTTGCGCGCGTTTTCCACGAGATCTCGCGTGCGCTGTCGAATGGCGCCACTCGTCGACAGCTCGGTCAGTCGCTGGATGAGCTCGATTCGTCCAGTCGCCAATGCTCGCAACCGCCGCCGGGCGGTCTGCACCGCCTCCCGCGACAGGACTCGTCGGGCCCGCTTGAGCGCCGCTTCCGAGACTTCGCTGATCGACTCCTGGGCGGCCTCTCGCAGAGCGCGACGCCCCACCCGTGTACCGCCCTTGAGGAAATCCAGGCCAGGGATGAAGGCAACTCCAGCGATCCCGACGCTCAGCCAAGCTCCCTGACGACCTTCCGCCACGCCGCCGAACGCCGCTAGTAGATCACGAACATCTGCGATCTGTCCGGCGATGGGAATGAACCCGACTACCGTCTGCCCCGCGATGGCGCTCCAAGAGTCGTTCTCACCGAAATCACCAACGACAGCCCCCTCGATGAACGATCCTACGCCCTCAGCCCCGGCGGCGGTTGCCGTCTCCGAAGCAAGCAAATCGTTGAAATCGTCTAGCTCGTCGGCAGGCGAGAGAGTGCCGTCTTCTTCGGAAAGCAGGATGCCTTCGGGCGACGGGAGGGTCAGCTCCGACCGAGCGGGTCCGAGCTCTAGCGAAAAGCGATTGAGGATCCGCGGCGGCCCCAGGTTCGACGTCGTCGATTCAATCTGATTACCATCCACATCCTGGTAGGCGAGCTCGTGCGAGACCGAGCCCGTCGCCATGTCGAACCGCCGTGCGATGAGCAGCGAGCCCTCGCTCGTCACGACCATCACGGATATCTCGGCGCCGGTCTCCCCAATACGTTGGTCGAGGGTAATCGCGGTGTCCGGGCCAACGGCCATTCCGGAAACGTCTCCGGTCTGCAGCCGATGTGCTTGCTGTGCGGCGTCGAGGAGCCTCGCCAGCCGATGCGCCACTGTGGAATCGAGCCCCGCCGGGTCGACCAGGTTATCCTGGAGGAACCGACGTTGGGTCGCGGAGAAAGCCTCGAAAGACTCGGTTGAGCTGGTCGGACCGTCACGCTGCAGGAGCGCTCCGGCGCTCGCAGGCATACCGTGCCCACCGATCGCCGCGTCCGACTGTTGCACGACATGGGTCAGCTCGTGGCTCAGCAGGCGTACATCGGTGGGACGCTCGGTCGAGCGCAGCCAGATATCGCGTCCATGGGTGAACGCTCGCGCGTCGAGAGCGCGCGTGCTCGCGTCGGCCTGCGCGTCGCGATGCACACGTACGTCGGAGAAGTCGTGGCCGAGCAGCGCACCAACGTTGCGGCGGATTGGCTCGTGCAGTGGCTCACCGTGGCCGCTCTGTGCAAGCGCTCGATCGACGTGAGCGGAGTAGGCCAAGGGCAAAGTGTGCCCACGGCTGGGCTCGTGGGGACCAGTCGTTCGCACGCGCCCAACCGCGGTCGGTGGTGCGAGGCCGCGGGTCAGCGCGTCGGCGACCGCGTCGGCCTCGTGCTCCAAGCGATCACCCGGTGTACCGAGCACTATCTGATCGCGCTCGAGCTTGCAACCAGCACACTTGCGCTGGATTCGAGTGGGATTGCTCGCCGCAGCCGTGGCTATCGGCCCGTCGATGTGTACGCGTACGTCGGCGAACGAAAACGAGCTGACCCCGGCTGCCGGCATCGCCCTCTCGGTGTCGGTATCGAGGCTGTGTAGGAGCGAGCTCGGGACTCGCTCCGCTGGGGAAGGTGAAGACGTGCTCCTCACCGCCATCGCAGCTCGTGTAGTGCCCATCGTGGACCCCTCGCGCCAAAGCGGCATACCGCCAGCGCGCGCGATTGCTCGCCTACTTCGCCAAGGGCTCGAAGCGCTTGCGCAGATCCGTAACCGTCATGCTCCTGTCGACGATCGCCAGCGGTGCGAAGTGCCGCTCGACCCCATGCGGCAGCTCGGTCGTGCTCGTCCCATCCTCGTTGCGCGGCCACTCGATGTCGCCCGGGATCGTCCGCGCGGGGATCAACCAATAGTCGCCGACCTGAAAGCCGTAGGGCTCCATCGACTCCTGACCGCCTGGCCGCTGGAAGCGGACAGTGATGCCGTCCTCGAGCATGAACGAGTCGCCGTCGATCACGATCGCGCCCATGTCCGTGGTCGCGTTGCCGCCCTCCCTCTTCATCGGTTCGAGCGGCTGATCCCAGCGGCGAAGCAGCGCCCAGCCTTCCAGGGGGAGGTCGAGCCGATCGCCCTGCGACTCGGCGTCTGCGATCCTGCGCAACCTGACGGTGCGAGCGTTCTCCTCGACGTCGATCACCTCGAGCAGCGGCCCCGCCTCGCCGGCCTCGTCGAGCTTGGCCGTGACCAGCTCGACGATGTTGCCCGTACGCAAGCGATAGCGATCATCGCGACCGAGGCCTGCAACCTCGACGGCCAGCTCCTCCCCTTGAAGGACCTGCCCCTGCGCGAGGTTGATCGGGTAGATGACCGACCCGTTCTCCCTCGACCACTTGAAGGTGGGGCCCCGGCCGCGCGGTCCGGGCACCTCCGCCTCGTGGATCTCGACTCGATAGAGGCGGTTCTCCGGCCCCCGGTAGCGCGGCTGCGCGGTGTCGCGGCAGGGATCCGCCATCCCGATGTCCTCGGTGGTGAGCGAGGCAGCGAGCGTACCCTTGGTGGGCGCGAGCTCGGACAGCGCCGTGGCGATCCACTCGTCCATTGGAGGTCGTGCCGGAGCCGGCGATGGAGTCGGTGAGGGAGCCGGTGATGCGGGCGGTGCATCCCGCTGCACCGCGTTGATCCGCCAGCGGATCTCCGAGCGCGAGGCGGTGTCGGGCCCGCCGAGCGCGACCTCCCGCATCGATCGCTGCTGGAATTCCATGTTCTCCTCGATCCAGGTGACGTGGCGCTCCCAGACCTCGAGATAGACGAACGCCACGCGCGAAGGCCCAATCGACGCGGAGGCGTCGGTCTGCACTTTGGTTCCGCCGCTATCGTGCTCCAGCAGGATTCCGTCGACGTAGTAGCGCCCACGGGGAATTGACGCTGCGTCGCCCACGAGGCCGTTGGACACGCGGACCTCGAGATTGCCGCTGTCCGGCGACTGCTCGGGCCGCTCGATACGGAACCCGAGCGCGTGAATCGGCCCGCCGTGGGGCCCGATCAAGTCACGCGTCGTCTGCCGCATGGCCCGAAGCTGGATGTCCGCCTGCTCGTTCCAGTCCGCGTCGAGGATCACCCTCCCTTGCTGCATGAGCACGCGAGAGTAGTGCCGGTTTGGGCGATGGGTATTTCGTGAAAAGTCTCCGCGCATGATCGTCTCCTCAGGTCACGGGAATCACTCCGACCTCGGCGTCCGCGGGCACGAATTCCCGCAACATGTCGCGGAGCCTGGTCATTCGCTGGGGCGTGAAGAGGTCGTGGAACGCCCCCATCTCGCCCTCGTCGTGGGCGCCTCGCAGTATTGCGATGTCCGTATGCTCGGCCAGGCGCGCGTACTCGGGGTCGCCATAGCGGCGGCTGATGAAGATCGGCCGAACCCGCGCAGCGATGCGCCGCGCCTCGTCACCGCGAGCACCCGCCTGCTCGATTGCATGGTCGGGTTGGCAGTGGAAGCAGCGCGGCGTGGCCTCACCGCAGCAGAGCCAGCTGAAGCGTATGCAGCCCTGCTGGCGCCGCTCGACGTGCACGCAGCCGGTGAAGATCGAGTCCTCGGCGAGCTCCAACACGTGCACGTGGACCTCGCCGAACACGGTCGAGCGGCAGATCGTCAGCGCCACGTGGGCGGCCACGCGGCTGCCACCGCGGCCCGACCAGATCGCCCGCGAGCGATCGCCGAGCGCGTCGATGATGCTGTCGGAGATGCAGATCGGCAGCGGCTCGCCGCGATCCTCGACCACAATCGGCCCGAGGATCGAGTGCTCGATGATCACCTCGGCGTCGTCGGACAGCTTGTCGATCTGCAGGCTCGCGTCGGACAAGCTCGACTCGTCGCCGTGCTCGGCTCGCGTGGGCACCAGCGTGGTGTGGCGCAGCTCGAGCCGCCGCAGCTCGCCTTCCACCCGCATCGCGCGACCCATGATCATGACGCCGTCGAGGGTGAAGCGCGTGTCGGCTTGGCCACGCACCAAGAACGCGTCGCGCAGATCGGGCCGCTGATCGAGGATGCGCAGGATCGGCCGCTTGCCCGCGCCTGCGCGCAGGACCAGCTGCTGACCCTTGCGCAGCTGGATGTCCACTCGATGCGTGTAGACGTCGCTCTCCCACAGCTCGATGACGGCGCTGTCGGGGTTGTCGTTCGACCAGCGCTCGAGCGCGGCGCTCAGCGAGGGGAAGTCACCCTGGTTTCGGGACACCCGATAGAAGCTCGCCCCATGCGGGTCGATCGTGCGTCGCTCATACTCGCCGCCGCCGATCGCTGCCGGGAAGCCGTAGCTCCAGCTCGCTCGTACGCTAGAAAGATCGCGGCGACCCATGCCGAGGATCATGAAGCGACCGAGCTCGGGATCGACGAGGATCGGCTGCTCGAGCTTGTCGGTCGCGATCAGCGGGACCGGGTAAGCCCACTGCGACAGGTCGGCCGGCACGATCGGACGGGTGGTGGGCTTGCCGTCGAGGAAGATCTCGAAGCTCTTGCCCGCCCCGACATGCAGCGAAGGATCGGCCGCGAGCTCGCGCCTCGATAGCGGCGTCGGGACGTCCGCGAGACTCGCGATCGCGCCGCTCGGCTGCGCCCTCGCCCGGGCGTAGAGCGGCGTGTCGATGCCGAGCACGTTGAACGAGTAGCTGCCGTCCTCGGGGTTGCCGGCCCGCTCGTGCCGGTACACCGGCGAGCGCGTGACCGAGAAGGTCGGGACCCGCCACACGAACACGCCGACCGAGGGGATGTTGTAGCGGCCACCAGCCTGGTTGGCGTTGGCGTTGCGCACGTCGATCGTGTGGGCGTGCATCTCGAACGGACCACCGAGCCGCTCGAGCGCTCGTACGTCGCGGACGTCGACCGTCTTGCCGCGCTCGACGTGCACGTGGCGGACGTTCTGCGTGGCGCCGAGCAGCGTGCGGAATTCCACCGCCCGCGCCGGCCAGCCCGTCACGTCGAACGCGACGTCCTCGAGGATTGCCAGGGTGCCCTTGCGCCGACGCAGCGCCACCGCGCGCGCGACCTCGCGACGGTGCGAGACGATCGGTCGTCGCAGTCGACCCTCGAAGCCATCGGCGGTGCCGGGCTCGCCGAGCTCCTCCGAGGGGCGAAAGCCAACCAGCTCGCCGATGTAGGGCACGAGCTGCTCGCGGCAGGTCTCGATGAACCAGTCGTCGTAGAGCTCATCGAGGTTGTCCTCGATGATGTCGGCCTGCTCGGCGATCACTCGCAAGAGCGCCCGCAGCGGGTTCCCCTGCGCTTCGTCGCGCTGACGATAGATCTCGGGGATGAGCTCGAAGAGCCAATCCCGCTGTCGCTGCACGGTCATGGCTTCCACTCCGTGAGGTTGAGGGTCTCGGGGCGCGCCGCGTCCACGAAGAGCACGGTGTCGGGGTTGGGGAGGATCAGCTCGTCTGGCTCGAAGATCAGCGGCTCGTCGTCGACGATCCCGAGGGCTTGGATCTCGTCGATGTCGACGAACTCCACCCCAACCACGCCGTGCATGATCGCGGCGATGCGGCTCGGAGGGATCGCCTGGCCGATGCCCTGAGCGTCGTAGCCCAGCTGCTCGGTCAGCGCCGCGCGTAGCCTGGGCGCGACCTCGCGGAACACGTACCCCGGGCTGACCTGGACCTTGGCGGTGATCGAGAGTGACTCGAGCTTCGCGGGCACGACCTCGACCGAGAGCGCTGGATCACCGAAGCGATTCATCGCCTCGCGCAGCCGCTCGAGCAGCTCGGAGTCGGGCTGGAGCGGCTTGGGCTCGTTGCCGGCCACGACCGTCTGCACCCGCTTCTGCGCGTACACACCCTGCGAGCTGACCAGGCGCGAGCTGGCCTTGGCGATCCCGGCGAAGTTGAGCGCGAAGTTCTGGTGGTCCTCGACCGAGAGCAGCCGATCGAGGGACATCACCGCCAGCGGCACGCGCATGCGGGTCTCCTCGATGTCGTCGGGACCTGCCCCCCCGCTGGCGGCGATCGGGTTGGTCACCTTCTGCACACCGAAGGGGCGAGTCGCGAGGTTGGTGATCTTGCCGGGATCCACGTTGCCGTCAGCGCCCTGTCCGCTGCGGTACTCGGCGGTGATGTTCTCGATCCCGGTCGGGAAGCGTGCGCCGTGCCAGCCGTCGCCGCCGACCACGACCGTCCGTCCTTGCTCGTCGGTGTAGGTGGTCACCTTGCGATCACGCGGCCCGAGCAGCGCCCGGATCGGAGCCTCGGGCCAAGCGACCCCACCGACCCGGACCGTGAGGGTCGAGGCGATGCCGGTGGGCGTGGCCGCCGGCACATGAGTCAGCGGCTTGTGCCGCAGCGTGAATTCTTGCGAGGGCTCGGAGGCGTCGCCGCTGCCCAGCACCTCCGTGCGGCTCTCACCTTGCGTGGCTTCGGCGACGTTGCCGTGGATGATCGTGGTCTGGCGCGCGTAGGCGTGCTCGAGCTCGTCGGTGAGCACGACGTGCGTGCTGACATCGACGAGATCGTGCGCGACCGACGAGATGATCGCTCGCTCGGCGTGGTGGGATCCCGGCACGTTCGCGTCATCGCCTTCGACGATCAGCACTCGACCGGGCTCGAGGTCGAAGAACAGGCCCTCGAGGTCGAGCACGCTGCCGGTGAGCGTGTCGAGCGGGGTACGTGCGACTCGGAGCTGCTCGGGCTCGATATAGGTCATCACCTGGCGGAGCGGCTCGAGGTCGGCGCCCGTGGGCTCGTTGTTTTCCAAGAGAGGCGGGAAATTGGCCCAGTCCCGGTCGAGCGTCAGCTCGAGCGTGCTCTTGGTGAGGCCGTATGCGCTGCGCGAGTGGATCCTCGCTTCCTCCACCTCGTACACGTCCATCGGCTGGAAGAATGTCCTCGGCAGCTTGTCGACCAGATCGTAGAGCCCCACCTCCTGGAGCATCTCCCTGATGCCCTGTACTGCTTCACTCAGCGCCTCCGGCGAGCCCGAGGCCGCCTGCGCTGCAGCGAGCAGGTCACTAAATGACGCCGCCTGCTGCGGCCGCGCCTCGATCGCAGCCGCTACCGCATCGGCCACGACCTTCATCAGATCCCCCGGGTCGATCACGATGAAGTCCCCGGGGCGCACGCGCTCGCTGGCGACGTCGAGGAACAGCCTGTCGTCGCGCTCGTCTCCCGGCGGAGGCCAATCGATTTCGATGCCCTCCGGGGTCAGCTTCTTGGGCGCGGCGTTGTGGCCAAACAATGGAGACATCGCCCGAAATACCTGCACCTCGGTGAGCGAGTCTCGGCGCTCCTTCAGCTCCTCGAGCGCCTTGCGGAAGCTGTCGCGGAGCACCCGATCACCGCGGACGAGCTCGAGCACATCGCGATCCGACCACGCGCGAAAGAGCTTCGGGGACTCGAGCATGGGCTTTTCTCCGGGCTCTTCTCCGATATCCGCGTCGAGCTGCGCTTCGGGATTCTTCAAGCTCTCCCAGCTCACGAGGTTGTGCTCGAGATTGGCCACCGCGATCTCGAGCGCGTTGAGGGTGTTCCCCCCGGCGGTGCCATCAACATCGAGGCGGCCGCGCAGCTGCTCGAGCAAGGTCGGCTGCGGCACGTTCACGGGCAGATTCACCTCACCGTCGTCGATACCCTGAACTACGCGGTTCCAGTCGCGTTGGAACTCGACCACCGCGGCGTTGTTCTCGAGCGGCTCTTGGTTGACCTCGATGTCGTAACCGAGCGTTACCATCGCTTGCCGCACCGCGGCAGGATCTGGAAACACTTCGATGTTGTAGCCTTCCTCGTCGCCGCTGGTATTCGGCGGGTTTCCGTCGAAGCGCAGCTCCTCGTCTCCACCGGTCAGGGAGACCAGCTCCGCCCAGCTCGGGGGATTTTGTGCGAGGCTGACGCTCGCGATCTCGAGCGCGTTGAGGGTGTTGGTCCCAGCCGTGCCGTCCACGTCCAAGCGGCCGCGCAACTGCTCGAACCAGGTTGGCTGCGGCGTGTCCAAGGGCAGCGTCACCTCGCCATCGTCGATACCCCGGATTACGTGGTTCCAATCTCGTTGGAAATCGAGCACCGCGGCGTTGCCCACGAGCGGCGCGTCGATGATTTCGACGTAGTAGCCGAGCTCTACCATCACGCTCCGCACCGCCATGGGATCGGAGAATAGTTTGGTGTTGTAGCCTTCCTCGTCACCGCTGAGGTTCGGGGGGGTGCCGCCGAAGCGCAGCTCCTCGTCTTCGCTTTCGCCGTCCGGAGGGACTGGTGGGTTCCAGCTCTCGTCGAACGACTTGACGATTTCGAGCACCCCCGAGTCGTCGTTCTCTTTGTAGCTCTCGGTGTATTTATCGTAGTCGCCCGAGCTCGAATGCAGACGCAAGAGGGCCCGCGTAATCTGGACGTCGGTGAGCAAGTCGATCTGCTCGACGCGGAATAGGTTATCCACGGTGGGTGGATCCTCGGACAAGCGCACGAGCACCATGTCGTTGATTTTGAGGTTGGTGCTCAGCCCCTCGAAGTACACCTGGAGCCGAGGGCGCTCCGCCTCAACGAACACCACCTGCGGAGACCAATACTCCGCCTGCAGCGGCGGCATCGCGTTCCACTCCGCCTTGGCCAGCAGCGGCTCCGAGGTCTCGTAGGTCTGCGGCAGCTTGCCCGGCTGCGGCAGGCTCTGCGCCCGCGTGCCCGCGGGGATCTCGGTCGTCTGCCCGACATCGAGCGTGAACGCGACGTCGACGCTAGCGGCCACGCCGGGCCGCGGGCGATATCCGACCAAGCGCGCCAGCTCTTCGACCGAGCGCAGCTCGGTCGCGGTGCGCAGGTATCCTTCGTTGACGATGCGCTCTTGGTAGAAGGTCAGCACGTCGCCGACCATCGCCCACGCGTCGAGCAGCGCGATCGTGGGATCGTCCGTATCGCGCGTGGTCAGCTCGCGCAGCGGCCACCTCGAGCTCCCGTCATCCTCCAAGCCGAGCGGATCGGGCCCCTCGTTCGGATCCGGAGCGCACGCGTGGGACTGCTCGGGCGAGGTCACCAAGCGCGCGAGCATGGTCTCGAAGAAGGTCGCCCAAGTGCCCACGCGGTAGCGCAGCGACGACTGCCCCGGGGCGTTGTCAATCGCCTCCGGAACCAGCAGGTCGTTGCCTTCGCAGCATGAGGCCCCCCCACGAGAGAGCGAGCCACACGAAGCCGAGCCACAACCACACACGGATGAGCCATTCATCGTCCGCCCTCCACCAATACGTCGAGGATGCCGTGCTCGGGTCGGGTCGGGTCGTTGTCGAGCCGCGCGACCTCCATGCGCCCGAGCGGAATGAAGCCCTGTACGAGCTCGCCTTGGTTGCCGGCGAAGAGTCGCTCGAATCGCTCGACCCGGACCGAGCCGACGCCCTCGATTGCCCCGACCCTGGCAAGCAAGCGGCTGAGCCTGACCGGCTCGCCGAAGGTCAGCTCGTCGGGGTGGAAGAACCCGCGCGTACCATCAGGCAGGACCCCACGACCGAGCGCGCGCTGGACCGCCGCTCGTACGTGGTCTCGCAGGTGGCCGGGCTTGGCACACACTCGCAACGAGACGCGCAGCGGGACCGGCTGCGCCGGTCCGACCTGGAGGTCGTGCCCGATCCGACGCACCCGCTCGAGCGCACGCGTGGCTCGACAGATCATCACCTCGTCCACGCCCTCGCGGCCGACTGGATCGAGCGCGACATGGGCCTCGTACCAGCTCCCGTTCCACAGCAGCTCCGCCGAGGCGTTCTGCAGCCCCGCGATCTCGCGCTCGACGATCGTCTCGTAGTCCTCGGCAGTGACCGCGCGCTGGATGTCGTGCCGCAGCGGCGCCGCGATCAGCTGGCGCGCGTCCTCCATCGACTCTCGCGCGGTGCCTCCCCGCGCAGGCAGTGGATTGCGGGCGCTGAGCGTGGCGCCTCCGGCCACGACCATATGAGTGATCGCGTTACGGCCGACGTTGCCCGCGGGCCCGTTGCCGACCCGATAGCGCGCCGTCATCTTCGCGCACGCGGCCGGGTGGGCCCCCAACACGCCATCGCCGAAGCGCAGCCACGCGACCCCCTGATTGTCGAGCTCGGCCACGAAGTGACGCTCGGCCGGCCCGCTGTCGAGCAAGTCGGCGCGGGGGCTCCAAGGCTCCGGGGCCCCGCCCTTGCGCGGATCGGCCTCGAGCACCTCGATCATTGGTAGCGCTCGCCGAGGATCTTGCTGCAGCAGCGCAGCCGCCGAGGCGATCGCCTCCGCCTCGGGTAGGCACACGTCGCCCTCGGGCAGCGGCGCCCGGAAGGTGATCGGACCCTGAAATAGCCGCGGCCGAAAGCGGCCGGGGATCCGCTCCTCGTCGACCATGTGCCCTGGGCCATCGCAACGATCGGGCACGTCGCGGATCGGCACCGTGCCGAGCTCGTCGGGGCCGACCCAGCGGCCGTGGTCGACGAGCACCACGTTGCCGCGTGCGATCGAGACACGCTCCAATCGCTGGCAGCTCGGGGGAGCCGTGATCGTCGACAGACACAGCGGGAATGGCAGCGCGTCCTCGGCCTTCCACTCCACCTGCACGAGCGACGTTCGCGGGTGCAGCGGATCGATGATCCGCTCGACGCGGGTCAGCCGGACCACGTGGCGATACTCGGGATTGGCGTCGGTAGGGCGTCCCGTTCGTGGGCCGAGCAGCTCCTCGAACACCACGAAGTCCCCGGGCGCGAGCAGCCCCTCGGACAGCACCAGCGTGGCGCTGGTCGCCCCGCGCCGCAGGCAACAGTCGTGATCGCCCCAGGTGTAGATCGGTACTTCGTCGAGCTCGCGATGCAGCCTGAGCTTCGGCGCATCGCTCACGCGCATTGGTAGGAATGTCTCCCCCCGGATCCGGCCTCCTGCGCCATCGCTCGAGCCCCCCGTCACGAACGAGACCTGGTCCCAATCGAGCTCCATCGTGCTCGTGCCACCGACCGTGACGTGCACGAACGCGCGCGCGTTGCTGCCCTCGTGGAGGATGTAGTCGACCAGCCGCCCGTGTCGTCGCAGAGAGATCCGCTGGCGGGCTGTACCGACGTATGCCTCGGTCGCGACTGCGTCTTGCTGATACGAGAGGTGGTCGCCGACATAGGCGAGCAGATCGACCAGCATGATCCCCACATCAGCCTCGTGTCGCTCCTTCCACGTGGGCAGCAGCAGCGAGAGCCGGTCGAGGATCAGCCTGCGGAAGCTCTGAAAGTCCTTGGCGAGGTAGTCGATCTCGGGCGCCTCGCGTCGGGCGAGGTCCTCGCCAGCTCCAGCACCGCA
>CBFGLP010000152.1:0-1854 GCA_965649595.1 uncultured Myxococcales bacterium
CGAGGAGGGAGCGCTCTCCAGGATCGGAAAAGGCCCTCCCCGTGCGTTGCCCTGCGCCCAAATTAGGGCCTCGTACCACCCGATGGGTGTAAACGCGTACAGATCATCAATGGTTAGCCCGGGAGGCATCCCGAAGGATGCCCGCCAACGCGCAACCGATGCGGCGCAATTGCTCGAGTCGCTCGATGATGCTGGTGGCTGATGCTGGTGGATCATCCGAGAGTGGCTCGATTGTCCAAGTCGCCTGGCGCTCCTTGGCCCTCCGTGCGCGTGCCTCGTCCCTCATCGATGCCCAGTCTACTACAGTCTCGGCGGTCCCCCCTCTCGCCAAGTTGTAGGAATTCATCATGGCGTTGCCCGTGTCTCGTAGGGGTAACTACGACCCCGCTCAAACCTCGACCAGATCGCTAACCCGCCGACGCAGCACCTCGCCATCGCGCCGACCCATGTCGAAGGTCGCCTGGATCGCCGCGGGCGAGGTGAAG
This sequence comes from uncultured Myxococcales bacterium, assembly GCA_965649595.1. Lineage (GTDB taxonomy): Bacteria > Myxococcota_A > Polyangia > Nannocystales > Nannocystaceae > Plesiocystis. The sequence goes on from CBFGLP010000152.1 coordinate 486, forward strand.
TCCCACAGGTTCGCCGGCGGCAGCTCGGCCGGGCACAGATACAGGATCTGCCCGCCTTCGTGGGTTCGCAGCACTCGCCGAGCGACCTTCTCGGGCGCCGAGAGCAGCACGAGGATCCGCCCACGTCGGGCGACCTCGGGCAGCGCCCGCACGGGCACGTTGTCGATCAGCGCGCCGTCGAGATAGCGCCGGCCGTCCTCTCGCTGCATGCGAGCGATCAGCGGCGCCGTCGACGAGGCGATGACCCAGTCGATCAGCTCACTTTGGTCCTTGGCTTCGGACGAGCGGACCACCTGCACGCCCATGCCCGGCGGCGGCTGGCTGGGCCCGTGCACGCGACCGATCCGGTTGCGGCGGTTGAACGCGTTGAACGCCGCCAACCCGGTGCGCAGGCTCGGATGACCCGGAGCGATGTACGAGAGCAGGATATGGACCGGCGCGCCGTGGCGGACCTGCGAGAACCCGCCCTCGGCGAGGATGAAGCGCAGCGTGTCGCGCAGCATCTGCTCGTGCGGGAAGGCTGGGCGACCTTGAAGTAGCCGGGCGGGATAGAAATTGCGCGGGTTGTTGCGGGTCAGCTCGAGGAAGAAGCGCAGCCCGGCTTCGACCTTGTCGGTGACCTTGACCAGGCTCATGGCCGCGCCCGCGCTGACGCCCGCCCAGTGCTCGACCGGCGGGAGCAGGTCGCGGATCGACTCGAGCACGCCCATGCCCCAGAAGGTCTTGCCGCCGCCGCCCGCGAGCACGACCGAGAAGCTGCTCGAGCGCGTGGACCCGCCGTCCATGGATCCGACGATAGCAGGCTCTCGCTATGGCGAGGATGCAGGCTCGGGCCGCAGGCACTGCCCGAGCTGGGTGAACGCGCGCCGGTGCGGGGTCGTTGATCGCCAGGCGAGGCCGATCGTCCGCTGCGGTGGTGGATCGACGAAGCGGCGCAGCTCGATGCCCGACTCGATCCGTGTGACCAGATCTGCGGCCAGGTCTGGAACCAAGGTGATGCCGAGCCCGCTGCCGACCATCTGGACCAGCGTGCCGAGGCTGCTGGCCCGAAAGTCGTCGAGCTCGCGCGCGCCTCGGGTGTGGCAGACGTCGAGCACCTGATCGCGCAGGCAGTGGCCGTCCTCCAGCAAGAGCACCTGCTCACCCTCGAGCTCGCGTTGGTCGATCACCCGCTCGCGCAGCAGCCGGTGGCCCTTGGGCAGCGCGAGCAAGAAGCGGTCGGTGAACAAGGGCAGGGTCTCGACCTCGCCGAGGTCGGCCTCACAGGCGAGCAGCAGCAGATCGAGCTGGCCCGCGGCGAGGTCGGCGAGCAGGCGGTCGGTCAGATCCTCGCGCAGATAGAGGCGCAGCTGCGGGTGTGCGCGACGCA
>CBFGLP010000153.1:0-1726 GCA_965649595.1 uncultured Myxococcales bacterium
CGGTCACGGGCGGGCTCGAGGGCTTTGCAGTCCCCGCGATCATGATGGTGGCGGTCGCTACCTGGGTGGCCGGCTTCGACGTGATCTACTCGCTGCAGGACGTCGGCTTCGATCGCGAGGCCAAGCTGCACTCGATCCCCGTCGCGCTCGGTGTCCGCGGGGCGCTGATCGTGAGCGCGCTGCTACACGTGGTCACGGTCGCGGCGATGATCGCCCTGCACCTGCTCGCGGGGCTCGGTTGGCCGCACTTGCTCGGGCTCGGGGCGGTCGCTGCGATCCTGTTCTACGAGCACTGGATCGTGCGGCCGAACGACCTCTCGCGCATCGACAAGGCCTTCTTCGACCTCAACGGCTGGATCAGCATCGCCTACTTCGTGGCGCTGCTGGGTGACGTGGTCGTGCGAGCGTGGCTGGCCTGAGCGAGCGAGGTGCATGGCCGCAGGCGGCCGCACCTTCACGCTGCATCGACGTGCGGCGACCCGGCTCTAGCGAGCTCACCGCGGTTTGACAGGACACGCGCGCGCCGGAATGCTTTCGAGGTGCGCAAGCGACTCGGCCGTGGAGCACCGCTCGCCTTCGTGGCTCTCTGCTCGGCGCTGCTGACCACGTCCGTGCAAGCGGCTCCGCCCGAGCACGAAGCGAGCGATGAGGTCGAGCTCGACGACCCCACGCTCGCACCAGCGGGAGTGCTCGCGGCACCGCTGCCAAGCTCGACGGCGCTGACGCTCTACACCCCCGAGCTGCTCGCTACCCCGCCGATGCCCGCGATGCTGCACGCGCCGGTGCTGGCCAAGCGGGCCCGCGATCGCACCTTCGACACCTCCAGCGGCGAGGTCGATCCGCGCGTGCGCAAGCTGCCGCGGACGCATCGCTTCCGGATGGCGATCCACAGCCAGTACGTCCGGCTCCCGCAGACGCCCAACGAGGACACTGGCGAGACCGAGCGCTTTCACTTCGCCCCGCTAATGCTCGATCTCGCCTACCAGGCGCAGTTCCTCAAGTACGTGATGGTCCGGATCGCCGTCGCGGCCGGCGGCAACGTGGCCAACACCCGCAACGCGATGCCCGGGGTGATCTTCCCGCAGGCCTACGTCGGCGTGCAGACCAAGGTGATCGGCGTCGCGTTCGGCTACGGCTTCGACGTCACGCTGCCGCCGATCATCGGCGCCACCGATGGCGGCACGTACTCGCTGCAACAGCCGGTCATCACGCGCAACCATGTCGTGATGGGCGAAATCTCGGCGACCAGTCGGATCGATCGGGTCGCGCTGACCTTCTCGCTCTCGCTCGGCGGCGTGCAGTCGGATCTGACCCACTACGAGACCCAGAACCGAAAGTGGCGCTTCTACCTGGGCCTGCAGGCGGGCGTGTTCTTCGACGGCACGATCCGCCGCGAGAAAAAGGCCCGCAAAGCGCTCGAGGGCAGTTCCGGCTCCAAGCGCAGGCGCTGATCTGCAGTACACAATCCGACTCGAAGCGCAACCGCGCCTCCGACTCGGAATCCCGCCCCTGAGCATCCGCCGCCCCGAAGACGAGCCAGGCCCCCCTTGGGGGGCCCAGCAAGCAACTGCGAACCCGAAACCAGACAACAAAGAACGCGAAGCGCGGGTCGCTACGCGACCTCGCGGCCGCTTCGCGGCCGTGCGTGGCTGGGTCTCCAATGCCTGCGGGGGGCCCTAGTAGCCAGGACGGCCACGGTCTAGATTCCCGCCCATGTCGGAGCTCA
>CBFGLP010000154.1:0-4965 GCA_965649595.1 uncultured Myxococcales bacterium
TTCGTCAGCCGCCCGCGGCTGAAGGGCTGACCAAAAAGACGACGGCCTCGGAGATCGCTCTCCGAGGCCGCTCTTTAGCTCCGACAGTAGGACTCGAACCTACGACCCAGCGGTTAACAGCCGCTTGCTCTACCGACTGAGCTATGTCGGATCGTGTTGGGGCAGGCGATTTAGCCGAGCACCACGTCAGCGTCAAGCACGATGCTCGCGCACCCGGGTAGCGAGCAAAGCTCTACTCTGACGTTCAGCTCTCCGCTCGGTAGTGTCTGCGTCCATACACCCCCAGCAAAAAGCACTGGCCTTAAGGACATGTCCTTTGGTACACCGTATGCGTCCCGGTATGAACCTGCGCGAAATGAACATCTCGTCTCGGGCCGTCATCCCGGTCGCTCTCGCCATCCCACTGAACCCGCAAGAGACCCTTCGAACCCACCCTCGTCTGGTAGGCGCGCTCGACGAGACCCTCGACGAGTCTGGAGAAGCTCTGGCTCCGCGAAGCCCGCGAACCGAGGATGCCCGGCGATCGCCCCTTCCGCCCGGACGGACTGACGAAGCCGAGCTCGATCACGAGTTCTGGCTCTGATAGCGCTCCCCAACTGCCTCGACCCGCCACTCGCGTCGGAGCTGCTCGAGCGAGCACTCCCACGCGTTCTCGTAGTCGACCAGCAGCAGGAAGCGCGCTCGCTTGCCGGCTCGGTAGGCGCGCACGATCGTGTCGAGCCACCGACGCGCACGACCATCGCCCAGCGCTCGTGGGCTCGAGGCCAACGCCTTGAGCCCGCCGAAGAGCACGACCACAAACGAGAACACCTGCGCCTGCTGAGCGAATTGAAACGCCTGCAGCGCGACCTCCTCGTGCAGCTCGACGCCGAGGCCAGTCAGCACGTGACGCAGGTCGTGGGTCTCGCGGTAGCGGATCTTGGCGTACTCGGTCAGCTCGTCCCACGGCAACTTCGAGGGCGCGAGCACGACGTCTTCGGTGAGGCCGTTGTCGGTCAGGTGCTTGTAGAACTGATGACCGAGCGTGTGCTCGGGCAGGCGGGACAGGGCCCGCAAGTCGACGCTGCGAGAGTTGATTCGTGGGCGACGAACCAGGAGATCCCGCCCCTCGGGTGACGCGAGCATTCGCTGACCCATGAGCGCGAAGGCAGGTCCATCGAAGGAGTCCTGCATCGCCGCGAGATCGTCGAAGCCATAGCTCGGCCAGGTTCGAACGAGCACGCGCAGGCCATGGCGGATGAACACGTTCAAGCGGCGCAGGAGTCGGGGCTGCACTTGGGGCTGCGTGAACGTGGCCGCAAGGCGCCACTCCGCGGCGTGATGAGCGAGCATCAGTCGGTCTCCGTCGAGGTGTCCGGGCCCAGCTTCGAGCGCGTCCATCGACGCGCGGAGCGATGGCCCGAAATCGAGATGTAGAGGGTGATCGCCCGCTGCCAAGCCGACCCACGAAACGCGGGTATTCAGCCGCTCACAGACGATCGCTCGGGCCCGATCGATCGAGCCCCATTCAGCCCGGGAGCTGGACGAAGAGCGCCGCGCAGCTCGGGCTCGATCGACAACCAAAAACCCGGCCCCGACACATCCGAGGCCCCCCAGCTCCGGACGTGTCGTGGCCGGACGTCAGACGACTACTCGTCGTTCGCCAACGCGGCCGGTGTCGAGCGAGCCGCCGAGTGCGCTCCTGCGCCGAATCGTGAGACCAAGGGCATGAGCATCGGACTGACGCAGCCCGCGGGGTCGCGAGCGTGAAGTCAGAATTCCATGTTTTCGGTGTGGCCCACAGACCCCGCCGAAGTGATACTTCTCATGCTTTAGCCGCTGGCCGTCGTCCAGCGCACAGGTCTCGACCCAATATGAGACAGATACTCGATCGAGAGCCCATGCGCGAGACGATCCCCTTGGCCGACCGCCCGAGCGACCGCTGGTACATCGCTGGCTTCTTGCTCTTCGCCTGCACCAGCATCCTCGTCGATCGGCTGGCTGCCCTCGACGTCGACGTGTGCGCCGAGCAACGGATGTGGGGTGCCCTCTGCTGGTACGGGCGCGAGCTCGATCCCCTCTACCTCGCCAACCCGCAGTGGCTGCGGGTGATGTCGGGCATCTCGGCGTGGGTGTTCGGGCCGATCTACCCCTGGTTGGCCTGGGGCTTTTGGCGAGGAAGCGATGCGGTACGCGGCCCCGCAATCGCGTGGGCGGTAGCGCTCCTCTACTCGATGGTGGTGCACCTATGGATGGAGCTGTTCGGCGACCACCCTCCACCGCACCCCGGCTGGCTGTTGGCGATCTACCTGCCCTACCTGGTGCTGCCCGCAGCGACGCTCTGGCGCTTGCGTTCGGCGAAATCCTTCGACCCGCACGAGCCGACGAGGTCCGTTTCGCGCTAGTCCTCGATGGGTTGCTCGGGCTCGGGCTCGGGCTCGGCAGGAGCCTCGGCCTCGGCCCCAGCATCATGAGCCGGCGAGAGCGACTCGGCGCGCTCGATCAGCTCGACCAGCTCGAGCGGGATTCCGTGGCGCAGCCCATCGATCAGACGGCCGACGGGGACCCTGCCTGGCAGGCTCGTCGGTGCAGGAGCCGGATCGGGCCCTCGATCACCAGCGGCTGAATCGCCCCCAGGCAGCTCATCGTGCTCCGCTGTGCTGGCCTCGGCCTCGCTCGAGCTCGCGTCTGGCTGGACCGTGCCCGCGTCGTCCCGCGGCTCCGACTCGCTGGGCACGCCGGACGGCTCCGTGCCCTCGTCGGAGCTCGGAGCTTCGCTCGGCTCGGGCTCGGGATCGGATGCCGACGCTTCGGGGTCCTCCTCTGCATCCGCCTCGCTGCCAGAGTCGGTCGCGTGCGATCCGGGCCCCCACGGCCCCACGTTCTCGCGCAGCAGCGCCTCGAGCTCGGCCGCGGCCCCAGTCGCAGCGCCTTGAAAGGGATCGCGGACGTGGGCGCTGAACTGCTGCCAGGCGCCGCCGAGCACGTCGCCATCGAGCAGGGTCTGCCCGTCGAGCGCCAGCGCCGAGGCGAGCACGGGCAGATCGACGAGCGGGATCACGTAGCGGTTGGTCAGGTGGATCAGCTCTTCGTCGGTGAGCGGAAACTCGGACGCGAGCGCGCGCTCGATGCCCGAGCCGACCGCGTTGCGGTAGTCGAAGCGGTGCCACTGCCCGTTGACCGCCTCGTACATGCGGACCCGCAGCAGCGCCGCCGACTTGGCGACCCCGGGGTTGGGGTGCTTGGCGAGGCTGCGATCCATCCGGTTGTAGAGCGAGGCCATCAAGTGGTCCGCGTGCCACTCCCACGGCGAGGTCAGCGAGTAGGGCCCGATGAAGCCGAACCGAGAGATTCGCGGATCGCTGAGGAAGCCGGAGCCCTCCTCTTGCTCGATCTCCTTCATCCACGCCTGCCAGGCCGCCGGCGAGTCGCCGCGGAACAGGTACTTGGGCGAGGTCGCGTAGAAGTGCGGCCAGTAGAGCCGGTGCTCGTAGCCGCCGCCGAGCGAGCGCTCGTCGACGGTCCAGCCGAAGCGCTCGAGCGAGCGGGTGAACAAGCCGGCCGGGAAGTGGAGCTTGTTATTCTCCTCGCGCAGGTTGGTCCCGTCGAAGTCGAGCGCGAGCTGCCACGCGTGGTCGATCTCGTGCGCGACCAGACCGAGCAAGACCAGCGGCGGCGCGCCCTCGATGCTCTTGGTGAAGATCGAGAGCGTCTGGGTCTGCCCGAGCATGAACCCGTTGTCGCCGAGGTCGGGATCAATCAGCAGCTGCTCCTCGACCGCGATCGTGCGCAGGGTCGGCAGCGGCTCGCGGTAGAGCAGGCGCAGCACGTCATCGAACGCGCGGACCAGCTCGGGCGAGAAGCGAGCGTTGCGTTCGACCAAGATCACGTCGAAGTCGCGGAACAGCCCGGCCTGCACGCTCGCGAGCGGCTCGGGCTTGCGCTTCGACCAGTCGAGGTGGTCGGGGATCCCGTCGCCGTCGGCGTCGGCGAAGCTGCCGGGCTCGTCGGGGATCAGGTCGCCGTCGGTGTCCTTGCCACCGACCTTGCGATTGTAGGGGGCGACGTCGAACACGTTGCGGATGCCGTCGCCGTCGAGGTCGATGTCGCCCTCGAAGAACTTCCCGCGGTACTCGCTGATCCGATAGTCGAACACGCCGTCGCCATCGGTGTCGCGCGTGGCGTAGACCAGCAGCTCTTGATCGTCGCCGAACAGCTCGCGCAGCTCTTCGACCTCGACCGGCGGAGCTTCGGCGAGGTCGCGCTCGAGCCGAGCCAGCTCGCGCTTGCTGGGCGGCCGGGGCAGATCGTTGCCGCGATAGAACACGTAGCCGAGCGAGGCGCGCTGAGCCTCCGGCAGCGAGCCCCGCGGCGGCTCCAGCTCCGGATCGGCCTGGGTCTCGGGCACGTGCGTGTGCAGCTCGAAGGTCGCACCCGAGGTACAGCTCAGCACGATCAGCAAGAGCAACAGGCTCGTGAACGCGCGGGCGAGCGGACCTCGAGGTCGCCAGGAGACCCTCGGTTGTCGCTCCGCTGCGTCGCTCGCAGGCACCTCGGTGAACCTACCATCCTCCCGGTCCGAGGCACGAGCTTGGTGCGTCGCTGGATCCCCCTCTCCGACCGTGCAAGCGCCCACGCAGGGGCCGGATCACGATGTCGCGGTGCATGCCCTCGCAACGCGCGGAGCGATCGCCCGCAAAGGCCCGAAGGTGCCGTGAAACCTACCTCGGCCCCGGCGACACGCCTCGCCAGCAACCAGGACCGAGGGCGGCTGCGGCGAGCCGAGAGCCTGCGATCGAGCGCAGCCCTCGCTCCACACCCTCGCTTGCCGGGGCGGCCCACTGCACATTAGAAGGCCCTCCATGTCCCGCACCCCCGAGCCTCAGCCCCTGATCGCCCCCTCGATCCTGAGTGCCGACTTCGCTCGGCTAGGCGAAGAGGTCCGCGCGATCGATGAGGCCGGCGCCGACTGGATCCACGTCGACG
>CBFGLP010000155.1:0-4141 GCA_965649595.1 uncultured Myxococcales bacterium
TGCTCGAGTACTGCGCCCGCCGCTACGCGGCCACGGCCGTGCGCCGCTACGTGCTGCTCGACGATCCGGCCTTGATCTCGCCGGCCCAGCGCGAGCAGTTCAAGCGCTTCGCGATCAACCCCGAGGAGTTCGCCCAACTCGGCGACGACGCCCGCGCGCGCCGGATCGACGAGCTCTTCACCAGCAAGATCCGCCTGCTCGCGACTCAGCAGGACGTCGAAGGCGGCATCTGGCAGCGGATCGCCAAGCTGCCCGAGCTCGCCCGCCAAAAGTTCGCCGCCGCCCAGACCAAGCTCGAGAGTGAGCTGCGCGATCAGACCGGAGGCGTGCGCGAGATCTCGGCCGACCGAATCCTCGATGGCGGCTGGACGCCCGCGGCCAGCATCAACGCCCTGCAGCGGCAGGTCGCCGAGGCGCGCGAGAAGCTGCAGCGGCTCATGCAGGTCGAGCTCGATCGGATCGCGACCGGCGATTGGTGGACCGAGTTCCTCGCCAACGCCGGGCCCGACGAGAGCCCGCAGCTCAACCTCTACGAGCAGCGCTTCGTGCTGCTCGACTTCCGCGAGACCAGCGACGGGCCACTCTCGCCCAAATCGATCGACGAGCTGTCCGCCCAGGTCCAGCGCCTGCAGGCCGAGAGCGATCTGTCGAGCGAGGGCCGGTTCAGGACCGAGATGAACTCGCAGGCCGCCGAGCTCAAGCGGACCTACGGCGGGATGGACAAGCTCGTCACCCGCAAGGACACCGACTTCGAGGCCGCCCGCGATCGCACGATCAGCCTGTTCAACGATTACGTCGACAAGCTGCGCGCGTGGCTGGTCAAGGGCGCGCAGCTCGAGTTCTTGCAGGCGCTCGGTCGCGCGGCCGAGCACCTGCGCCGGACCTTCCGCGACATCGAGTCCTCGGCCGGTCGGCTCGCGCGGAGCGTCGAGGAGCAGGCGCGCCGCTACGAGTTCGACGGCGGGGTAGACGGTTTGCGCAGCGAGGCCAACGAGTACGCGCTCGACGTCGAGCTGCTCCAGCACCCCTCGGGGCGGGTCCGCTTCTGGAGCTGGTACTACGTCGATCAGATCGAGAGTCGGCCCGAGCTGCAGAACCAAGACGCGGTGCTGCTCGCCCTGCGCGAGGCGCTGCGGCCTCGCTTCGATGAGCGCGGCGGGGCCGTCCGGCCCGACGCGCGCCGGATCGTCGAAGAGATCGTCGCTCGCCTGGTCGACACGGCCAAGAAGCAGCTCGGCCCCGAGATCGTCGGCGGTCGTGCGAGCACCGGCCTGCGCATGGACGACGCGCTCGCGCTCGAGGCCGCGTACTACGGCCGCTACTGCGACGCCCCGAACGCCGAGCCGCTCGATCTGCTCGGCGATCGTCCGCTCGTCCCTGCGACGCTGTGGCAGGAGGAGAAGGTCCGCACCTACGCGCGGCGCAAGCTCGACCTGACGCTCGCCAAGGCACAGCCGCTCTCGCGCTACGAGCCGGAGCTGCGCGGGTCGATCAAGCACCCGAGCATGCTCTTGGTCGGCCTGCACGAGAGCCTCCGCAACGGCCCCTTCTACGAGGTCTACGGCGAGGCGACCGGCGACCACTCGCAGGAGCTCGAGTGGGCCGACTCGCATCGGATCGTGTTCTATCGCTCGATCCTCGGCGTGCCGATCTACTGCTTCCCGCACATCAACGGCGACATGAAGGCCGCCTATCGCCGCTTCCAAGCCCAAAAGGAGAAGGCCTGGCCGCTGCACATCGATCATGACTGGGAGACGCTGCCCGATCTCGATCCGGTCGATCGCCGGGCCGAGCTCGAGGCGATCGAGCGGCAGCGCCGGATCTCGGTCGTGGCGCTGGCGCTCGGGCTGGCTCGCGGAGTGATCGAAGGTAGCGACGACGGCAAGGGCGAGCGCAGCTACGTGCTGCGCGTTCGCGAGGATCGGACGCTCCCGCTCGGCACCACCTTGCTCGGCGCAGCCGACGGGCTGATCGCGCTCAAGGCCAACATGCCCGCGGTGTTCGAGAGCTGGGTCTCGCCGCTCCTGACCGACCTGTCCACGCTCGAGGAGGCGAGCAAGCTGGCGCTCAAGCAGCTGCGGCGCAGCTGGGCCGTGCGGGCGCAGGACCTCGAGCTCGACGGCAAGGGCCGCAGCGCCGAGTACCGCGATCTCTCCGACGCTCGGGCGATCCTCGACGACGCCCTCGGAGCGGACTGACGTCGACTGGCGAGCGGGCCCCCCGAGAGCGCCACGATGGCGGACGACTACAGCGACGGTGCCAGTGGACTCGTGGTGCAGCGCGGCGTGGCGCCGCTCCACGTGCCCGCGGTGCTGGTCGGGCTCGGGGAGTTCGGCAGCAAGGTCGCCGAGCGGCTGCTCGCCGAGCGTCGGGCGGTCGTCGAGCTCGGCCGCTTGGGCACGCACGAGGCCGCGCTCGAGGGCCCCGACCCACGCCGTCAGGCGGACCACGATCTCGACGAGCTCGGCCTGGTCGCGCTGCGCAGCGCGTTCAATTCGGCAGCGATCGCCGAGCAGGTCTTGGTCGCCGTCCGCCGCGCGCTCGCACATCGCCGACTCGCCAGCGCGCGTGACATCGGCGAGATCGAGCACCACACCCGCCTGACCATCCTCGTGTTCGCAGACCTCGGCGAGGCCGAGGTCCGCGAGCGGCTGTGGCCCGTGCTCGAAGCCATACAGACCCGGCTGCTGACCGAGCTCGGCCCGATCTTCGAGCCCTATCGGACCGGGCGTGCCCGCAACGGCGTGGTCTTGCCGATCTTGACCATGCCGCACCCACCGACGACGCCCGAAGGACCGGCGATCGTCGCGAGCGTGCGAGCGCTGCTCGATGCAGTCGCTAGCACGCCGCCGCGACGACGCTCGATCCCGCAGGTCTACCTGCTCGAGGACGTCGCCGAGTTCTCGGTCCTCTCGCCCGCGGAGCTCGAGCAGTGCGTGCGCAACTTCGCGACCTTGCTGATCTACGCCGATCCCATCGGTGAGACTGGCGAGCTGGTCGCTCGCTTGATCCACGGCGCTCAACCCGACGAGCCGCTCGCGACCTTCGTGTGTGCGGTCGCCGAGCTTCCGCGCACCAAGCTGGCCGCCTACGGACGCGACCGCGTGTCGCTCGAGCTGCTCGACGCGATCCTGCAGGCGCCGAGGGTCGAGCACACGCTCGCCGAGGCCGACCTGCTCGAGGAGGTCGAGGGCCGCAGCTATCGACCGGACGACGAAGCAGAGAAGGATGTCCGCGCGGTGCTCGAGCGCTACGCGCCGCAGATCACCGCCGATCCTCATCCAGCCTGGTGGCAGCGCGGTCAGCTGGTCCGCGACGCCTACGGCCCGGACCCTGGCGACCCCTCGCTGCTCGATCCGGAGCCCCCCGCAAGTCCGCCCCGAGGCTGGCTCGAGGGCCGCATGCGCGAGATCGAGGCGACTTGGCGGCTGCTCCAGCGCAAGCGCTTCGACGACGTGGTCGCGCGTGATCGCCAGGCGATCGAGCAATGGCGCGACGGTCTGCTAGCGCGGCTGCGCAAGCGGATCGATCGTGAGCTGTGGCAGGACCCCTCCCCGCAGTCGCTCCGCCGCACGCAAGAGCTGGCCCGTCGGCTCCGGCGGGTGTTTGGCGAGCAGCTCGACGAGGCGGTGCGCCAGCGAGATCGTGCTCGCCCTGCCCCGGCCCCCGACTTCCAGCAGCTCCGCGACGCCCACGCGAGCGTGCTCGATGCGGCGCGACGCAAGCCCGACCCCGATCGCATGCTCGGCTGGGCCCTGCTCTCGCTCTTCGCCCTCGTGGTGTTCCTGCCCGCGGTGCTGACGATGGTCGCCGACTCGCTGAACGTCAGCCCGGAGCGGTGGTTCGAGCCGCTCTTGCGTCGACTCGGCTGGGCGACCTCGCTGATGCTCGGACTGCTGGCGATCGGAGGCTGGTGTGGCCTGGCGCTGGCCCGTGCCCACCTCGCGCTGACCCGCAGCCTCGACGAGATGTGGCGCTCGCTCGAGAGCACGATCGACGGCGAGCGTGGCTCGCTGCTCGAGTACTTCTCCACGCGCATCCGCCTGTCTCGCGCGATCGCTCGGGTCGAGGCGCTGCTGGCCGTCCAAGCCGCGCTCGAGGCCGACGATGCAACGCTCATGCTGATCGACAAGGCCGCCCG
>CBFGLP010000156.1:0-6082 GCA_965649595.1 uncultured Myxococcales bacterium
CCACCCGATGGGTGTAAACGCGTACGCTCGAGCCATACATGAGTCGTGCGCCCCCCCTTTCCACATCAACTCTCGCATTTGGAGGGCTGGATACTTTTCCATATGAATGAGGGCTTCCACTTGATGCTCGGGGCCACCCGCGACCTCGCGCAAGTCGATATCTCGATCCGGCGGACCGAACTGCTCCAACACCTCGCGCTCACTCCGACCGCGGAGCTCGGACATGACGGTGCCAGGGCGCGTGATGAAGGCAAGTCCAACAACGGCGCTCACGATCGACGCAAACATGAGACCCAACAACAGGCGCCAGTCACGCTTCGCGTTCATGAGGAGCATTGTACGATAATCATGCCAAGTGGACATGCATGGAGGCTCGTGCAGCAAATATCGACCAGCCCGGCGCCCTCCCGAGCCGCTCGGACGACGCCCACTGGTCCAGATACACTCCCTCCTCCGACACTGCCCGGGAGCCGCCCCATGCACTCCATCACGCCCGACCGGGTCCGCGAGATCGTCGCGATGAACGACCAGCCGGTGCTCCGCAACCTGCTGATCACCGACGCCTACCACCGCCTCACGCTGGCCATGACCGCGCTATTCGGCCGCGACGACTTCACTTGGCCGATCTTCGCGACCTGGGCATCGAAGCAAGCGGGCGCGTTCATCCGCCAGGACGAGGTGCCCGTACAGCTGCGTTCCCTGCTGGGTCGGCGCGGTGACGAATTCGAGATCTTCGCGTTCGTGCAGTCGATCCTCGACGGCGTCACGCGCTTCGTGATCGGCGGCAACATCATCGTGTTCGAGGAGCTCGGCGAGGCGTTCAGCTCGTTCATCGCGACCTTCGCGGAGCCGAGCGCACGAGCCGAGGAGAGGCTGGCTGACTTCGTGGCCCGCTACTCCGAGGGCGAGAGCGTGCCCGATACGATCGAGGTCTCGCCCGTGGGCGAGCTGATCCGCAGCAATTCCGGCGGCCAGAGCCTGATCCGCGAGGCGATGGCCCACTACTTCGCCGCCTTGCACGAGACCCGCGTCAACGCCCGCGCCGAGCTCTTGCTGCTCGCTAACGTCGAGTGTGGCCTGCACGAGCAGATCCGCCTGCAGCCCTACATCGCCGGCGCGCTCGACTCGCCCGTCGACGTGCTCCTGCGGCTCGCTGGCGGACAACAGCACCCGCTCGCCGACGAGCTCGCCGCCATCGCCCGGCGCATGTCGACGGAGCTGCTGATGACGCTGCGCTTGCCAAACCAGGTCCTGCGGCTCGGCTGCGACCTCCCTGCCCCGCCCGGGCTGCCGATGTGGCCGATCGAGCTCGACCGGCTCGAGCACCCGACCCTGCTCGAGCTCGCGGCGAAGGTCGTGGCGTACGAGGCCCGCGAGAGAGACCTCGCTCGTCACGATCGAATGGAGGGGTGGCTCAATCCGATGCTCGCCAGGGTTGGGCTGGCCGAGATCGAAGCGCAGGGGACCGGCGCGCGGGACTGGGCGTCGCTGCTCGATCGGATGCGCTTCATCTTCGAGTATTTTCGCTCGCGCCAGCGCGACGCGGTGCTGCTGACCCCACCCTTTTCGGCGGACCAGCAGGCGGAGTACTTCGCGGGGCGGATTCCGAGCGGACCGCTCTAGCCGAAGCTGTCGGCCTGCCCTGGGTGCCTCGGGAGAATCACAATTCTCTCGGTGCCCAGATGAAAGTACAAGTGCATGATTTTGGTCGGGGTATAGGCAATGACGCCATCCCGAAATACCGCCATCGCCTGGACTTGCGATGGATCGAGGTGAGACTCAATCGCCTCCCGATCCACGAGGCCGATTCCCTCGAGGAGACGGCCGCCTCGCTTCCCGCTCAATCGAGCCTCGGGTGCATCGAAGCGAAGCGAAAGCTCCAGATCGACATGAAAATCGATCCAGTGATCGAAAAATAGCACCGGCGCCTTCCCGTACCGGAGCGAAGCGAGAGAGCGGACCATACGCACCCATACTTCGCGGTCGCGGATGAGCGCGGTTGCGGTCACTTCCCTTGCCGTCCATATCAAGGCAGCTCCGGTCGTGGTCACGGTGCACCACTCCAGACGGTCCCCGGGCTGGAGAGATTGCTCGAACGATGAAAAGGGCAAGCTCCCCATGGTGGGATCGAGGCGGTCCCGCGGGTCTCGAATACCACCGGCAGGCTCGAAGACGATCTCGAGCCGCGGCCCTTCGAACGCCGGGACGTAGTCGGCAGTATTGATGATGACGTGCTCGCTGGTCGTTCGCTCTCGAAGTGGGGACATCCGGTAGAAGCCTCGCGCTTCACGGCCCAAACGACAAGGCGACGAAGAGCGCGACAGCCCGCGCTCCTCGTCGCCGCAGACCGATGTGCCGCAGCTCAGATCACCCCAGTGAACCGATAATACTCGACCCCAATATCCTGAAACGCCGCCTCGTTGGCCCGCCCGACCCGATCCACGGCAAACCCGGCCGGCTGCCCGTACATGCCCGGGAACACCTTTCCATCGTGCAGCAATTCGTACTGCTCCCGCTCGAGCTCGACCGCGCCCGCGAGCGCCTTGCCAACCCCGATCGCCCCAGCCTGCTCCTGCCATCCGTCCACGACGGTCGCCGGGATCGCCTCGGCCGCGTCGCCGCTGCCGTACCCGACCAACAACACCCGCTTGCCCGCGAGCTCGACCCCACGCGTGCGCGCGTCCTCGAACCCCGCCGCCAGCCAAGCCGGCAGCGATCCCGTGTAGAGGTTGCCAAACTCCCGTGCCAGCTCGGCACCGAGCTGCATCTTGTCCCGCATGAAGTTGGCGTACCAATCCGATCCGCGGAATTGCTTGGCGACCGCGTTCGCAGCCGCGAAGGGATCATGCTCCGCTCCTTGCTCGAGGATCTCGGCGAACAGGTCGAAGTCCTCGGCCCGGGCCCGCTCGATCTGCTCGATCACCGCGTCGAGAGGCACGTTCGCTCGGTTAGCCAGCTCGGCCAGCTGCCCGTGGCCCTGCTCGCTGCGGGCCATGTCCCACACGAGCGCGGTCGCTAGCGCAGTGATCGGCAAGTGGTGATAGGGCCGGTGCATGAACACGGCCGCGAGCCCATCCCAGAACCCACGCCCGGTGCTCACGCCGTCACGCTCGAAGCGGGAGAACATGCCGTCGAGCGCGGCGATGACCTCGTCGATGTAGCAGAGCGTCGAGTACTTGCCGTTGAACACTGGGTAGTCGCGCGGGCACTCGCCGGCGCCCCAGCGGCCGTCCGCGTCCATGTAGTGGCGGGCGTGCGGCTTGCGAAAGTCGAACCCGCGGTACGACGAGGCCGAGGCCCCGTGGTCGAGATCCAAGCTCAGCAGCCGCGGTGTGGTCTCGAGCTGAAACGCGACCGCGCCGGCGCCCTGGGTCTGCTCGCCGGAGCTTCCGCGCTGGTACTCGGCGATGTCCGAGGCGATCGCGATCGCGCTGCGGCCCTTGCCCTCGCAGGCCAGCCAGCGCGCGGCGGCCTTGGTCGCATATATGCCCCCCAGGCACGCCTGCTTGAATTCGGGCACCTCGCAGTCGCGGGCGAGCTGCGGGAGGCCGAGCGCGCGCAGGCCTTGATTGACCATGCCCTTGACGATCACGGCGCCGGCCGAATTGTCGGTCGAGCTCTCGGTGCCGAGCCCGAGGAACCCGACCGAGCGAGGATCGATTCGGTTGTTGACGATCAGTCGCAGCGCCGCGCTGGCGGCCATCGTGTAGGCGTTCTCGTCGGGCCCACACACGCGAAAGCTACGGCCGACGACCGAGCCGACCTTCGACCATTGATTGCCGGTCCACTCGCACCAGCGCTCGAGATCGACGCGGTGACGAGGGACGTAGGTCGCGATTGCACTGATACCAGGCTGAGTGGACATGGAACCTCCTTGTTCGCAGCGCGCGTTCGCACGCTTGCGGACGACATCCTGTCGTCCATCGATGCCCACCAATGTAAGCGACCCAGGTCACCACCGACAAGCACGAATGTCGAGCGGTGATGTGGAGCACTTTCGAGCACCCCCTATCAGCAGGTGAATGTCGTCCAATCGCGACGTCGAGTGTCGCTCGAATGTTACGCGCCGCGAGCGTGAGCATCTGAATCGGCAATTGCGACCAAGCGCGAGCCCAAGCGATCGCGGAGGTCAGCCAGGCGGTGGTCGAGCTCCGGTCGATCGAGCACGAACTGCCGAATGCCCGCCAAGCGGTCGGTTCGAGCGAGCAACAATTCGGCCACCACATCGCGCAAGCGCGGCAGCACCAGCACCTCGAGTCGGTCGAGGCAAGGATGCTCGCAAAGCTCGAGCAGCGCCGTCGGTCCGTGCACACCCAGCTCGCGGAGCTGGCCGCTCGCGCTCGCGCGCGTGAGCAGCTGCGCGAGGTCGAGCGAGGCGCCCGACCAGGGATCGTGGACGACCTCGCTAGCGATCACCAGGCGCTCGAGTCGGGGCCAAGCCTGGGCGAGGAGTCGGCGACGCAGCGGAGCGTCGAGCTCGGGCACGGTCAGCTCGAAGCTGCGCAGCGGCGAGAGATCTGGCAGCTCACCCAGCTCGCGCCCGCGGATCCGCAGGCTGTCGAGCCGGGGCGCCCAGCGGGGGAGATCGGTCAAGGGCGCGAGGCTGCCGATCCGGATGCCGCTCGGGCGCACGCTGTGGAGCTCGCGACGCTTGCGAGGCTGCTCGTGCGTACCTGCGAGCTCGAGCCGCCTCAAGCACGGACGCGGCTCGCTGGCCAAGATGTCGAGCGCACGGCGAAGATCACGACGGCCTTGGCGATCGAGCTGTCCGAGGCGCAGGCGCTCGAGCATGACCGCGCTCGGGTGGGCGAGCACGCGCGCGAGCGCGGGCGCGAGGTCATGGCTGGCGGCCGCGTGCTCGTCGAGATCGAGCTGACCGGGCCCGCCGCCGAGCTCGAGCTCGTGCAGGAAGCCGAACGCGAACCGCCAGCGCAGCAGCGTCGGCCCGAGTGTGCACAGGTCACCGAACCAAGTCGGCAGCAGCTCGGCGAGCAGCGCCTCGCGGCGAGCCTGCAGGGCCTTGGTCGTCGGCTCGTCGCGCGCGTGCTCGAGCTCGAGATCGATCGTGATCAGCTCGCCTCGCCGATCGCCCTGGGCCGCCAACCAATCACCGTAGACGGCCCAGCGCTCGGGGGTCGGCGCCTCGATCAGCGCGCGCTCGAGCTCGGGGGATCGGACCAGCTCGGAGCTCTCCCCTGCCCGCTCGACGAGCGCCCAGCCCTCGTGCAGCTTGGCCTCGACCAAGCTGGTGAGCAGCCGACGGGCGCCCTGCTCCCAGTGGCTCGAGCGCTGCTGCTCGCGGACGGGCTCGCCCGACGCGAGGGCCCCCGAACGGATCCGCAGGCGCCGGCCCTCGCGAGCGACCTCCCAGAAGCGTCCGTCCTTCTCGAGCCGCGGCATCTGCTAGCGCCCTGAGATCATGACCCGGATCGAGCGGGCTGCCGAGGGGCCGCTGCCTGGCTCACTGACACTTGGGCGGGATCGTGCCGATGCACGCCCCGATCCCTGCGCCCCAGACCCCGGGCGGACAGCAGGGCCCGAACGCCCCGCAAGGCAGGCCCGCGGGCGTGCACATCGAGCAGGTCGCTGGGTTTGGCCCGCAGTCGGCGGTGCAGCTGAGCGCGGGCCCATAGTAAGGAACACCGAACTCGACGCACTGGTGGCCGTTGAGGTCGCTGCCGTCGCAGAACTCGCCGCCTTCCGCCGTGTTGTCGCCGCACACGGCGGCCAAGCAGTCGTTCGGGCACGAGTCGTCGTTGTTGGCGTTGGCGTCGTCGCAGTCCTCGGCGCTGCGCTTGATCAGGCCGTCGCCGCAGATCGCGACCTTGCAGTTGGCCGTGCACGCGCCGCTGTTGCTGTTGAGCAGGCCCGCGTCGCACTCCTCGCCGAGCCCGGCCTGCGGAAAGCCGTCGCCGCACATCGGCGGGAAGCACAGCTGGGTGCACTCGTCGTCGTTGTCGGAGTTGCCGTCGTCGCAAGCCTCGCCGGGCTCGATCACGCCGTTGCCACACGACTCGAGCTGGCAGCTCGGGCTGCAGCCGTCGCCGACGTCTTGGTTGCCATCGTCGCAGGCCTCGCCGGG
>CBFGLP010000157.1:0-3191 GCA_965649595.1 uncultured Myxococcales bacterium
AGCCGGCGCTCGCCCGCGGCGAGCTGCGGACCGTCGCGGCCACCACCTGGACCGAGTTCAAGAAGTACTTCGAGAAAGATCCGGCGCTCGAGCGGCGCTTTCAGCCGGTCAAGTGCGACGAGCCGAGCGTGGCCGACACGATCGTCATGCTGCGTGGCCTGGTCGGCAAGTACGAGTCCACCCACGGCGTGACGATCCGCGACGAGGCCGTGGTCGCGGCGGCCGAGCTGTCGAGCCGCTACATCTCGGGCCGTCAGCTGCCCGACAAGGCCGTCGACCTGCTCGACACTGCGGCCGCGCGGGTGAAGATCGAGCAGGGCGCCAAGCCCCAGGCCGTCCACGAGCTCGAGCTCGAGATCGAGTCGCTCGAGCGCAAGCGGACCGCGCTCGAGCGCGACATCGCCGAGCACATCGTGGTCGATCGCGAGGCGTACACCGAGCTGCTCGCCGAGATCGAAGTGCGGCGGCACGAGCTCGGTGAGCTGACCGAGCGCTGGCACGCCGAGCGCGACGCCGTGAAGGCGTTCAACGAAGCATGCGTGGCGCTGCGGACGGCCGAGCAGGCCGCGGTCCCGCAGACCGTCGAAGGAGAGCCGGCCAAGGACGGACCGCCTTCCTTGAACGGTCCCAGCGAGGACCAGCTCGTGGCTCTGCGCGCCCGCGTCGAGGAGGCGACCAAGAAGATCGCCGAGGTGCGTGGCGACTCGGATGCGCTGGTCCACCACGAGTGCGACGCCGACGTCGTCGCCAAGGTCGTCGCGAGCTGGACGGGCATCCCGGTCGGCAAGATGAAGGCCGACACGATCGGCACCGTGCTCGCGCTCGAGGACGTGCTGACCCAGCGCGTCAAGGGCCAAGAGGCGGCCGTGAAGGTTGTCGCCGAGACGGTGCGGATGGCCTACGCGGGGGTTCGCGACCCGCGGACGCCGATCGGCGTGCTGCTCTTCGTGGGCCCCAGCGGCGTCGGCAAGACCGAGATGGCCGCCACGCTCGCCGATCAGCTCTACGGCGGCGAGCGCTTCATGACCACGATCAACATGAGCGAGTTCCAGGAGAAGCACACGGTCAGCCGCCTGATCGGCTCGCCGCCCGGCTACGTCGGCTACGGCGAGGGCGGCTTGCTGACCGAGGCCGTGCGCCAGCGGCCCTACTCGGTCGTGCTGCTCGACGAGTGCGAGAAGGCCGATCTCGACGTCATGAACCTGTTCTACCAGGTGTTCGACAAGGGCATGCTCAACGACGGCGAGGGCCGGACCGTCGACTTCAAGAACACGATCGTGATCCTGACCTCGAACCTGGCCTCGGACACGATCATGCGCTCCTACGAAGCCGACGAGCCGCCGAGCAAGGAGCAGGTGGTCGAGGCGATCCGGCCCGCGCTGAGCGGGCACTTCAAGCCCGCGCTGCTGGCTCGCATGACGATCGTTCCGTTCAGGCCGATCAGCGGCGAGATCATGCGCGACATCGCCTTGCTCAAGCTCGACAAGCTGGCCAAGCGCCTGCAGGAGACCCACGAGCTCGAGGTCGAGTTCAGCACCGAGCTGGTCGACGAGCTGGTCCGCCGCTGCACCGACGCGGACACGGGCGCCCGCAACGTCGACCACACGCTGCGGGCCTCGCTGATGCCCGCGCTCGCTCGCGTGCTGCTCGAGTACATGGCCGAGGGCGAGATTCCGCCGACCTTGCAGATCGGTCTGTCGCCCGAAGGCGACTGGCGGTTCGACTTCAACTAGGCTTTCAGGAGGGACGTCGCCGTCCCTCCCCCCTCCTCGGCAAAGCCGAGGAGGGGACCCCCCGCCCTCACGTCAGACTGATTCCTCGGCCGCTCTGCGGCCTTTCCCGTTTGAGGTGGGTCCTTCGAGCGGGGACCCCTCCAAGCTGGCGTTCTTTGTTCGGAGGTCGCACTCGGTAACGCGACTGCATTCATTCACCTCGAAGCGTGGCCATTGGTAATCCGATCAGGCCAGGTGCTTTGCAGACACTGCGGTCTGTGAGCGAGGGCACGGTCTGCGGCTCGGTCGTGGCTTCGTGCCCCATCATCGCGACGAGTTCGTGGCTTCGGATACCAGTTGGCGCAGCGACGAATCGACGAGGTGCACGAAACGACGTCGCACGGGTCTAGTCGTCGCGCGAGGACGCCCCGGCCCCGCGACCGAGCTGGTCGGCAGGGCTCGTCTCCGTGACCCTTGCTACCTCCTCGGACCGCAGATCGATCCTCGCGAACCCACCAGCAAAGGTGATACGCTCCGCGCCGAGATGGCAAAAGAAGCATCCGTCGCCCCGAAGGAACGCGTCAACATCGTCTACAAGCCGGCCGGCAACGCCACCGAGGATGTCGAGCTCCCGCTCAAGATCCTCATGCTCGGCGACTTCACCGGCAAGCGGGACGATACGCCAGTCGAGGATCGCAAGCCGATCAACATCGACAAGGACAATTTCAACGACGTGCTCAAGGAGTACAACGTCGGCGTCGACATCAACGTCCCCGACAAGCTCTCGGGCGAGGCCGGGGCCGAGATGCCGGTCAGCCTCAAGTTCCAGAGCATGAAGGACTTCACGCCCGAGGGCGTGGTCGCGCAGGTGCCCGAGCTGCAAAAGCTGCTCGACCTCCGCAACGCTCTCAACGCGCTCAAGGGCCCGCTCGGCAACATCCCGGCGTTCCGCAAGAAGATTCAGTCGATCCTCGAGGACTCCGGCGCGCGCGACAAGCTGCTCGCTGAGCTCGGCGTCGACAAGGGCTGAGACCGCTCGTCTCGTCCTCATCCTCCTTCAACCCACCCGTAGACGAGAAGTTCGCACATGAGCACCGAAACCGAAGCCAAGGGCGCCGGAGCGCTCGCCGAAGAGGGCTCGCTCCTCGACACCATCCTCTCCGAAACCAAGATGAAGCCCGGCGACGAGGCCTACGAGGTCACCAAAGCCGGTGTCCAGGCCTTCATCGCCGAGATGCTGAAGGGCCGCGAGGCGCAGAAGATCGACAAGGCAGCCGTCGACGCGATGATCGCCGAGCTCGACAAGCGGATCAGCGGGCAGGTCAACGCGATCCTCCACCACGCGGCGTTCCAGAAGATCGAGTCGGCCTGGCGCAGCCTCAAGTACGTGGTCGACAACGTCGACTTCCGCGAGAACGTGCGGGTCAACGTGCTCTCGGTCCAGAAGGACGAGCTGCTCGAGGACTTCGAGGACGCGCC
>CBFGLP010000158.1:0-3086 GCA_965649595.1 uncultured Myxococcales bacterium
CCGAGCGCGACAAGGGCTGCGCTTGCACGCTGCCCGTCGAGTCGGGAGAGCGCAGCGGGTGGCTCGCGATGTTGATCGCGCTCGCGCTGCTCGGAGGCGTGCGCAGGCCGAGGGGTCTCGAGTGAGGGCCAGCCCGCTCTCGCCGTCCGTGGTCGAGAGTGGACCGGCCCCGTGATGGATGGATGGGAGGGATCGGCTCGAGCAGCGATAGCGCTCGCGCTCGAGGGGTCAGGTGTCGGTGATGACTAGCGTGGCTCAGCCACCGGTGCCGGCGGTTCCGCCACCGGTGCCGGCGGTTCCGCCAGTGCCAGCGGTTCCGGCCGTATCGGTGTCTCCGGCAGTACCAGCGGTGCCGGCAGTGCCCCCGGTGTCCGCAGTGGTGGTGCCCATGGTGTCTCCAGTGTCCAACGTGTCGCCCGTGCCGGCCGTCCCACCGGTGCCCGCGGTGCCCGCGGTGCCGGCCGTGCCCGCGGTACCTCCCGTGCCCGCGGTACCTCCCACGCCAGCGGTGCCGGCCGTGTCGCCCGCGGCACCTCCGGCCCCAGCGGTGCCGGCCGTGCCGGCGGTTCCAGCCGTACCCGCGGTGCCGGCCGTGCCCGCGGTGCCAGCCGTGCCCGCGGTGTCCTTGACGTCCTTGGTGTCGGTTTCGCCCTCCTTCTTTTGCTCGGGGCAGCCGGTCAGGACGAGGGAGAGAGCGAAGAGAGTGCTGATTGGAATGATGCGCATGTGCGTCGATCCTTTTCGATCATCGGGCTCTAGCGTATGCGGTCGCACTCGCAATGGATCGCCTGGAGTATTCCGATCGCCCGAACGCAGGCTCCGCTGTGGATAATCCGAGCGACTCAGCATATTTTGGGGGAGCCTCGCAGATTGACGATCAGTGAAACCATCGCGGTGATTATGGTCATTCCATCTGGAGAATCTCATGATGACGATCGGGCGCTGAGGGACAATTTGTCAGTCGGCAAATTGTGACGAGCATCGGAGCATTCGAGCGGCCCGATGCTCGTTCGAGCCGATCGGCGGGATCAATTCACGATCCTTCGCGCTGCTCTTCGATCTTGTTGATCTTCCCCTGCTCCCAGCAGATCCGGTAGGTCCTCGTCGCGCTCCCGCTCGTCTGGCCCTGGACCGTGTAGCACTCGCCTTCGCGCGCGATCACACGCGGGTTGCGGAGCGTGGCGACGCCCATTTGGTTCTTCGTGATCTCGTCGTTGGCGCCGTATTCCTTGAGCGCGGCGACCACGGCCACGTCGGTCCCATCGAGCCGGCCGATGAACGTGCGCATCTCGTCGGACATCTGCACGGCTTCGGCCTGCATCGAGGGGTCTTGGGCCGTGGTGCTCGGGCCCTTTTGGTCGCTGCCGACCTCCTCGTGCCCGTACATGCCCGGCTCCGAGCCCGGCTTCGTCCCGGCTTGGTTGCCGCCGATGTTGGTCGAGCTGCGGTCGGTCCCGGCCGTGATGTCGCCGCCCTGTCCGCTGCGGTCGTCGGTCTTGACGTCCTCGTCTTTACGCTCGCCGCACGCGGTCACGACGAGGGAGAGGGCGAAGAGTGTGCTGATTGCAGTGATGCGCATGGCGTCGCTCCTTCGAACACCCGGCTCTAGCGTACGGAGCAGCACCCGCAATCGATCAGCCGGAGGATTCGCACCTCGTGCGAGCAGACCCCGCGGTCATCGAGCCAGCCGACTCCGCCATACTCGCGACAGGCACGCGACGTGACGATCGGTGCCGCAGCCGAGGAGACTCATGCGATTTCAACGAGCATTCCTGCCCACGAGTGGCTACTGGACGACGCCTTTTTCCAAGTGGGGCGGTAGCTTCGCCAACCTGCATCCGCTGAAGCTCGCCGCCGAGATCGGGCGCAAGGCGCTCGCGGCCCGCTCGATCGATCCTGCTGCGTTCGCCGAGGTCGTGGTCGGCTGGACCATTCCTTCGCCCAACTGCTTCTATGCCGGTCCTTGGGTGGCTGGTCTCGTCGGCGCCGAGCGAGCGACCGGCGCGATCGTTTCGCAGGCCTGTGCGACCTCGGCGGCTGCGCTGGCTCACGCCGCCGCCAAGCTCGAGGCCAGCGATGCCGGACCGCGCCTCGTGCTGCTCGCCGACAAGACCTCGAACGGCCCGCACCTCGTGTACCCCAACCCGCTCGGGCCCGGTGGCAAGCCGGACTCCGAAGACTGGGTGTGGGACTCGTTCAGCCGCGATCCCTGGGCCAAGAACTCGATGCTCGAGACCGCCGAGAACGTCGCGCGCGAGGCCGGGATCACCCGCGAGCATCAAGACGCGCTGACCCTGCGTCGCTACCAGCAGTACGCCGAGGGCGAGGCTCAGAAGGTTCACGCGAGCATCCGGATCCCCGTCGAGGTCAACCCGACCGGGCGCAAGGTGATCGCCACGGTCGACGCCGACGAGGGCGTGTTCGAGACCACCGCGGCCGGGCTGGCCAAGCTCGGGCCGGTGCTCGCCAACGGCACCGTGACCTTCGGCAGCCAGACCCACCCGGCCGACGGCAACGCGGGCTTGATCGTCTGCTCGCACGAGCAGGCCAAGCAGTGGAGCCGCGGCGGTGATCCGGTCCAGCTGATCAGCTACGCGCAGGCGCGGGTCGAGAAGGGCTACATGGCCAAGGCGGTGGTCCCCGCGGCCAAGCAGGCGCTGCGCGACGCCGGGATCGGGATCGGCGACGTGGCGGTGATCAAGACCCACAACCCCTTCGCCGTGAACGACCTCTACTTCGCGCGCGAGATGGAGGTCGAGGCGGAGTCGTTCAACAACTACGGGAGCTCGCTGATCTTCGGGCACCCACAGGCGCCGACCGGGGCGCGGCTGATCGCCGAGGGCATCGAGGAGGCGCGGCGCAAGGGTGGGGGGTACGTGCTCTTCGCCGGGTGTGCGGCCGGTGATACGGCGGCGGCCGTCGTGTTGAAGATCTGATTGCACCTAGAGACCGCCTCGCGCTTGGGCGAGGCGGTCTCGCCATCGACGATGCCCGTCAGCCCGGACGGGCTGACGATGCCCTGCTGTGTCCGAGTGATGGCTGGTAGAGGTCGGTGATGCGTCACGCTCTCGCGTTGCTCGCACCCC
>CBFGLP010000159.1:0-1782 GCA_965649595.1 uncultured Myxococcales bacterium
GGGTTGGCGAACCCGGCCCCGCGCTTGTACGCGCGGTAGGTGGCCGTGACGTTGCAGGCCTTGGCGTTGGTCGACAGGTAGAACACGTTGCCGTAGCCGCCGGTGCACAAGAGCACCGCGTCGGCTGACCAACGCTCGATCTTACCGGTGACCAGGTTGCGGGTGATGATGCCGCGCGCGTGACCGTCGACCATGACGAGGTCGAGCATCTCGGTCCGCGTGTGCATGTTGACCTTGCCCGCCGCGATCTGCCGGTTGAGCGCCGAGTAGGCGCCGAGCAGCAGCTGCTGGCCGGTCTGGCCGCGGGCGTAGAAGGTGCGCGAGACCTGGGCGCCACCGAACGAGCGGTTGGCCAGCGTGCCGCCGTACTCGCGGGCGAAGGGCACGCCCTGCGCGACGCACTGGTCGATGATGTTCGCCGACACCTGCGCGAGCCGATAGACGTTGGCCTCGCGGGCTCGGTAGTCACCACCTTTGACGGTGTCGTAGAAGAGCCGCCAGACGCTGTCGCCGTCGTTCTGGTAGTTCTTGGCCGCGTTGATGCCACCTTGCGCGGCGATGCTGTGCGCGCGGCGGGGGCTGTCGTGGTAGGTGAAGCAATCGACCTTGTAGCCGAGCTCGCCCAGGCTCGCGGCCGCCGAGGCGCCGGCGAGGCCGGTGCCGACCACGATCAGCTTGTGGTGGCGCTTGTTGGCCGGGTTGACCAGCTTGAGCTCGAACCGGTGCTTGTCCCACTTTTGCTGGACCGGACCGGAGGGAATCTTCGCGTCGAGGATCATGATCAGTTGCCTCCGATGATTCCGGCCCACACGGCGATGGGCATCGAGATGTTGCCGAGGCCGACGAGCACGCCGAACGCGGGCCCGAGCACCTCGAAGGGGACGCGCCAGCGGCCGATCGCCAGCCCGAGGGTCTTGAACATCGAGGTCGCACCGTGGGCGAGGTGCGCGGCCAGGGCCACGTTGGCGACCACGTAGGTGATCACGATCGCTGGCTGCTGGAAGCTGGCGATGAAGTGGCTGTACACGTCGTGGCGCACCACGCCCTCCTTGGTCGTCTGCTCGAGCGCGAAGTAGTTGATCCCGTCGATGTCCGCGTGGACCCAACCGATCGTGAAGTGCAGGATGTGATAGATGATGAAGAGCAAGAGCACGATGCCGAGCTCTGCCATGTACAAGGCCGCGACCGAGGTCCGGCGCTGACGCAGGCCCATGTACCGCTCCGGGCGAGCCTTTTGGTTGCGCTGAACGAGCGCCACGGAGGAGGCCACGTGCAGACCCAGGATCGTCAGCAGGCCGAGCCGCGCCGCCCACTTGAGCGCGCCGAGCCCCTGCATGAACTCGGCGTAGTCGTTGAAGGCGTCACGGCCGAGGAACACCTGCAGGTTCCCAGCCATGTGAAATAGAACGAAGCCGGCGCCGAGCAGACCGGTCAAAGCCATGACGATCTTGAGCGAGATCGTCGAGGTCAACGCCTTGACCAACCGGTCGAAGGGTGGGGCGCCCGCGAGCTTGCCTGCGCTTTCCATTTGATGTTCCTCGCTGGCCCGATGACAGGGCCGCTGCGACGGCGACCTATCACATTTCCGCCTCCGAGGGACCTCTATCTTTGCCCCCCGCAGACGTCGGAGACTCAGCCACGCACGGCCGCTGCGCGGCCGCGAGGTCGCGCGGCGACCTCGGTGGGCTGATTTCGGGTTCGCAGCCGCTCGTCTGGCCCCCAAGGGGGCTTTTTGAGTGACGAAGAGCGAGCCCGACGCGCGGGCCTCCCTGCCGGCCCGTG
>CBFGLP010000160.1:0-3413 GCA_965649595.1 uncultured Myxococcales bacterium
TGACCGACTCGTCGGGGTTGATGACCACGTGAATGCTCTTGCAGTGGCCAGCCAACGCCTCGTCGATCGAGTTGTCGAGCACCTCGAAGACCATCTTGTGGAGGCCGGTGATGTCGGTATCGCCGATATACATGCCCGGCCGCTTGCGGACGGCTTCGGGGTAGCCCAGGTGGGCGATCGAGCTCTCGTCGTAAACTTCGGCGGCCTTGCTCGGCTGTCCGGGAGCTACGGTGGTCGGCTTCTCGGTGACGTCCATGTAGGTGCTCGGGTACGTGTCCGGCGCTCGCCGAGCGCTCGAAAGAGGCTCGGCCGCGGGGCGCCGAAACATAGCACCGCGAGCGATCTCTGGCCAGCTTCAAACAGGCGAATAAACGCCGTTCTGAGCGCAAATTAGCGACTTTCGAAGTGGCGTTGAAAGCCCTGCTAGGAGCGCTCTGGAGGGCCCTCGCGAGGGCCTCAGTTCGCGCGATAGATCACGCGTGTCCAGCCGGGATCGAAGATCCCATTCGTTGCGCCGCAGCGATACCCAGGCGTGAACGCGTCCTCCTCCGTGTGCCAGCACAGCCGGTCCTCGGGGTTGACGTCGGCGACGTCGCAGCTGAAGCGGTTGACCTCGTCACCGGCGCGGGCGAAGCCCATCGACCACGACGCGCTGAAGTACCAGGCGACCCCGTTGGCCTCGTGCTTGCCGGCTTGGTCCATGCCCGTGTCGAAGAGCACGTCGACGCGCTCGCCCATGGCGGCCAGCGTGAGGGTGTCGGCGCCGTTGGGCTTGCAGGCGAGCAGCAGCCGCTCGCCCGGGCACTGGTTGGTCAGGATCGCCGTGGTGAGGCTGGGTATGTTGGCCTCGTAGCCGCCCGACCAGCACTCCGTCCAGCCGGTCAGGCTGGCGATCGGCAGGTCGTGCTGTGGGCCTTCGGCCCAAAACAGCGTGGTCACGCACTCGGCCGAGCAGAAGACGGAGCCAGCGGCACCGTCGTCGCACTCCTCGAAGCCCTCGTGCACGATGCCGTCGCCGCAGGTCGCCGCGGTGCAGGCGTTGGTGCAGGCGTCGGACTCGACGTCGTTGGCGTCGTCGCACTCCTCGATGCCTTCGCCCACGATGCCGTCACCACACAGCGCGGGCGTGCAGTCGTTGCGGCACGCGTCGGCCTCCTCGTCGTTGCCGTCGTCGCACATCTCGACGCCGTCCTGCACGAAGCCGTCGCCACACGCGGCGGGCTGGCAGGCGCTGGTGCAGGCGTCGGAGTCGAGCTCGTTGCCGTCGTCACATAGCTCGCCCGGCTGCAGCTCTCCGTCGCCGCAGTCCTCGAGCTGACAGCTCGCCGAGCAGCCGTCGTTGTTAGCCGTGTTGCCGTCGTCGCAGGTCTCCTCGCCGGCCCAGATGATCCCGTCGCCACAGGTGGCTGGCTCGCAGGCGCTGGTGCACGCGTCGGTGTCGTCGGTGTTGCCGTCGTCGCACTGCTCGTCGGCTTGCACGACGGCGTCACCACAGACCTCGCCGGTCTCGTCACCGTCGGCCGGCGGGTCCTCGCCGCCCACGAAGCAGCTGGTCAGGGGCACGAGCAGGCCGAGCGCGAGGCCGGCCGTCGATCCGCGCGCGAGGCTCGACGCGAGGGAGCAGGGGAGGCGCATGGGCGCACGATCGCACGAACCTGGCGGGCTCGAAAGCCGAGCGAGGGGCCAGGTTAGTGGTGTTGGACCGCTCAGCCGTCGCGCTCGACTTCGTGCTGAGCCTCAGGCAGCAGGCAGCGAACGGTCGTACCGCGCTCGGGCTCGCTCTCGATCGAGAACTCGCCCCGACACTCGCGCTCGATGATCTTGCGTGCCAAGGGCAGCCCGACGCCGGTGTGCTGGTCGTCCTTCTTGGTCGACACCATCGGCAACAACGCTCGGCGGATCTCCTCGCGATCCATGCCGTAGCCCGTGTCGATCACGGCGATCTCGATCCACCCGCGCCGGCCTGGCTGCGCGCGCAGGACCACCCGGCCTGCGCCCTCGATCGCCTCGACCGCGTTCTTGGCCAGGCTCGACAGCGCCTGGGTCAGCCGCGAGCGGGGCACGTGCAGGTGCGTGCCCGGTCGCGTGCCGAGGTCGACCTCGAGCTTGACCTCGCGGACCTCGAGCGCGTCGCGGACCAGCCCGACGACCTTGTGCAGCAGCTCTCCGACCTCGACGTCCTCGAGCTCGAGCTTGGGGTCGTCGACCAGCCGCTTGGTGTCGTCGAGCATCCGCTTGAGGAAGCGGGCGCGGTCGAGCGCGATCGACAAGTTGCGCTCGTAGTGCTTCTTGGGCGTACGGCTGGCCTCGAGCGTGCCGTGCAGCTTGCCGAGCGCGTCGAGCAGCCCGGCGACGACCGTGCGCATCTCGTGGGTCGTCTCGTTGGTCAGCAGCTTGAACTTGTGCTCGGCGAGGCGCTCGGCCGCGCCGGCGACCCGCTCACCGTGCTCGCGCCGGAGGCTCTCGAGCTCGCCGTGGACCACGTCGATCTCGTCGGTCTTGCGCTGGTACTCGCGATCGAGCTCGCGCCGGCGATCCGCCGCCGAGCGAGCGGCCTTGCTGACGAAGCTGTTGGTGTCCTCTTCGAGTCGCTCGGCGATCTTCTCGAACAATGGGTGCTCGAGGTGGACGATCCCGCGGGCGATCTGCAGGCGAACCTCCCACTTGGGGTCGTCGGTCGACGCGAGCAGGCGCAGGGCGATCGTCCGGACCATGCTCGGCGGCGGCTTGGTCCGCAGCTCGTCGATCATCGTGTCGACCGCCGCCGCCCGGTCGCGCCACGACTTGGCTTGGAAGCTCTCGAGCAGCCGGCGTTCGACCGCGTCAGCGGCCTCGCGGGCTGCCGTCGGGCTCTCGCTGTCCTCCGCGTCGGTCTGCTCGGCTGCTTCATCGAGCTCGGGATCGATCTCCCCGTGCTCATTCTCTGCGTCTGGCTCGGCCGAGCTGGTGGCGTCGGTCGGGCGCTCGGGGTCGGCCTGCGGCAGGCGCTCGCTCACGAGCAGCTCGCCCGGCTGCTCGCGAGTCCGCTTGGTCGAGCGCCGCGACCCAGCGCGCTTGGATCGGGTCCCGGGCGGGCTGGCGGTCAATGTCCGTACCTCCGCTTGCGCTCGAGGAACGCCTCGGCCCCGCCCTCGAGGATCTGCTCGATCTCCCGCTTGACCTTCTCGACGTCGCCGGCCGCCCGCAGGCGCCCGCGCTGGCCGTCGGACTCGGTCACGAACACCCGCTCGGCGTCGCCGAGCACCGGGATGTTGGGGTTGTGGGTCACGAAGATCAGCTGGCGCTTGCGCTTGACCTCGGCGATGTTGCGCACGACGGTCTCGTAGATGAACGCGTTGTCGAGGTTGTCCTCGGGCTGATCGATCAAGAGCGGGCGGTCGCTGTCGAGCAGCAGGATCGGCAGGATCGTCGTG
>CBFGLP010000161.1:0-2835 GCA_965649595.1 uncultured Myxococcales bacterium
CTCGACCGACACGACCGAGTCGACCGACTCCACAGAGTCCGAGACCGAGTCGACCGACTCCACCGAGTCGACCGACTCCACAGAGTCCGAGAGCGACACGGAGAGCACGACGGATTCGGAGAGCACGACGGACACGGAGAGCACGACGGACACCGACACGGACACCGATACTGGTGAGAACCTCGATTGTGGCGACGGCGTGGTGCAGCCAGCCGAGGCCTGCGACGACGCCAACGACATCGCAGGAGACGGCTGCGAGCTCGATTGCACGCTGACCGTGACCATCGATTGGGTGGCGGTACGCGATCCGCTGAACGGGACGGCTTGTTCCGACATCATGCGCATGGCTCTGCGGCCGGACGGTGACATCGCTACCGTCGGTGGTAGCCAGATGCAGGTGAACCAGAGCAAGCTCTTCGTGGCTACTTGGGACACCGACGACGGCGACATCTTGGCCGAATACTTCGGCGATGGGATGGTCCCTTGGGCGCGGTGGCCGAACCTCGATATCCTACCCAACGGTGATCTCTACGTATCACGCACGGAGCAGAACGATCTCCTCGTCGATGATATCGGCGCGGTGTGGCGCTTCAGCGCGGACCTCGATCTTCAATGGGAGGTTACGGCCGAGCAGCTCGGGGATACCCTAGGGGGGGATAACTATACCTACTGGTACAAAGCCGTGCTCGCGCTCCCGACTGGCGGGGCGTTGCTCCTGAGCGACCAGACCGACAAGGTGATCGAGCTCGATGCCCAGGGGCAGTTCGTGCAGGAGGCTGCGATCTCTCCCGGTGGCTTCATCACCGACATGGCCACCGTTGGGGACGAGGCATGGGTGCTCCGCCGCAGGACGTCCCAGGGTGACTATGTTGGATTGTTGAAGCGCATCGATATGGCGAGCCTGACCCCCGTCGCGGGTGACACCTCCTGGGTGATCCACGAGGCGCTCATCGATCTCGATCTCCGATTTGCAGAGATCGAGCATCGTGCTGGTCATACGGTGGTGCTGGGGATGACGCCCGAGGAGGGACAGATCTCGGGGTCCAATGGCCTCTCGACGATGTGGCATCTCGACGCGCAGGGGGAGGTCTCCCAGATAGACATCATTACCCAGCTCGGGAAGGCGACCGTCCAAGGCTTCGCGATCGCGGATGATGGCACGATGATCATCGCGGCTCTCAACAAGGCGTTTGGCGTGAGTCCCGAAGGCAAGCTGCTCTGGCACTTGACGCCCAGCGAAGATCTGGAGCCCGACAGCTCGGTCCGCGACGCGCTCTTCGATGCCGATGGAAACGCCTACTTGGGCGGCCAAGTCCTCATTGCCGCGCCGTGTGTGGAAGCGATGCTCGCGCGGATCTCGTGGCCCTGAGCGCTCAGGCGGGCTTAGTCCGAAGGTCTTCGAGGACCTGACCAGCGGCCAGGATCTCGGCCTCGTGCTCGTCGTCGCGCCAAGGCTCGGCGATGGCCTCGTCGAACCAGCGCCGCATCGCGGGTAGCTCGAGCAGGCGCTCGGCGTAGGCGGCCGCAGAGACCCCGAGCACGAGGCCATACGTGCACACGCGGAACGCGACCGGGGCGTAAAAGGCATCGACCCCCGTGAAGGTGGGCCCGGCGAGGAAGGGACCGCCAAAGCGGGACAAGCCCTCGGACCACAGCTCGTCGAGCCGGTCGATGTCGCGCTTTAGCGGCTCGGGGTGCTCGAACAGGCGAATGCGTACGCCGCAGCTCATCGAGCAGTACTGCCGCAGCGCGGCGAAGCCCGAGTGGATCTCGGCGGCGGCGCAGCGGGCCCAGGCGCGGGCGACTGGATCGGCTGGCCATACGCCGGGGTGCCGCTCGGCGAGGTATTCGACGATCGCCAGCGAGTCCCACACGACGGTGTCGCCGTCGTGCAGGCAAGGGACCTTGCCGGTCGGCGAGAAGCTGCGAAAGCTCGCCCAGCTCGAGCCCCGCTCGAATGGCATCATCCGCTCCTCGAATCCAATGTCGAGCGCGCGCATGAGCACCCAGGGGCGCAGGGACCAAGACGAGTAGTTCTTGTTGCCGATGTAGAGGTCGTACATTCGTCGCTCGGATCGGTGGTGGGCGGATCCTATCGATGGATGCGTAAAAAAAAAAGGGAGGCGGGCGATTGCCCGACCTCCCTTTCGTCGCAACTCCAGCTAGCTCAGCTGGCCTTGGCCATCTTGCGCAGCACGGTGTGGAGAATGCCGCCGTTGCGGTAGTACTCGACGTCGACCGGGGTATCGAGGCGGACGATCGTGTCGAACTCGATCTTGGTCCCGTCGGCCTTGGTCGCGCTGACGCGCAGCTTCTGGCGCGGCTTGACGTCGTCGGTGATCGGGATCTCGAACACCTCGGAGCCGTCGAGGCCGAGCTCGCTGGCGCCCTCGCCCGGCATGAAGTCGAGCGGGAGCACGCCCATGCCGACGAGGTTCGAGCGGTGGATCCGCTCGAAGCTCTTGGCGACCACGGCCTTGATGCCGAGCAGCATGGTGCCCTTTGCCGCCCAGTCGCGGCTCGAGCCGGTGCCGTACTGCTCGCCGGCCAGCACGACCAGCGGGGTGTGGGCTTGCTGGTAGCGCATGGCGGTGTCGTAGACCGAGAGGACCTCGCCAGTCGGGAAGTGGGTAGCGAAGCCGCCCTCGGTGCCCGGGGCGATCTGGTTGCGGATGCGGACGTTGGCGAACGTGCCCCGCATCATGACCTCATGGTTGCCGCGCCGGCTGCCGTAGCTGTTGAACGCGGCCTTCTGCACGCCCTTGCTCAGCAGGTACTGCCCGGCCGGGCTGCTCGTCGGGAACGAGCCGGCGGGGCTGATGTGGTCGGTCGTGA
>CBFGLP010000162.1:0-3353 GCA_965649595.1 uncultured Myxococcales bacterium
ATCGAGGCGCTCGACAACGCCGACCGGCTGGCGCGCACGGTCGAGACCGCCTACTTGCTCGCGCAGGCGTACGGCAAGGTCGGCAACGCCAAGAAGGCGCTCGAGTACGCCAAGGCGGCCGTCGACGAGGAGCCGCAGGCCAGCGGCGTCGACCTGCGCCTGCTCTACGCGCGGCTCCTGATGGAGGATGGGCAGGGTGACGCCGCCGCCAAGGAGTTCGAGCTCGCGGCCAAGCTGGTGCCCGATGCTCCGCCGCTGCGCCTCGAGGTGGTTCGCGGCTTGCTCGAGCTCGGCAAGCCCGACGCGGCGATGATCCACATGCAGTGGCTGGTCGAGCACGCGGGCGACGAGCTGCCGGTGATCGTCAACCATGGCCGGGTGCTCGCTGCGCTGGGCAAGACCGACGAGGCGCTGAAACAGTTCGATGCGGCGCTGGCCAAGAACCCGAAGCTGCCTGCGGCGCACGTGTACAAGATCGAGGCGCTCGCGCAGGCCAGTCGGTGCAAGCCCGCCAAGAAGGCGCTCGCCGAGCTGGAAAAGCTCGGCGACGCGAAGGCGAGCGAGAAGGCCAAGGGCTACGTCGACGCCTGCAAGTGAAGGGCGAGGCGCTCGCGCCGAGACGATCCCCCATCAGCCAGGCTGATCGATCCGACTCGCGCACGTTCCGCTGCGAGCAGCGGTCGCCGAGCTGGCCTTCGCGGTGTGTAGCAACCCCGAAACGTCCGCACTCGCACGCCCGCCAGGGTGTTGCCCTGCGGAGTCCCTCCCTATACTCCGCGGATCCGAGGACCCATGCCGAACCCCGCGCCACCCCCGGTCGAGATTCGTGATGCCCTGACCTTCGATGATGTCCTGCTGGTGCCGGGCTACAGCGAGGTGCTCCCCCGCGACGTCGACGTCTCGACCCGGTTGACCCGCGGCATCGAGCTCAAAGCCCCGCTGGTCTCGTCCGCGATGGACACGGTCACCGAGGCCGACACCGCGATCGTGATGGCCCGGACCGGTGGGATCGGCATCATCCACAAGAACCTGACGATCGAGCAGCAGGCTCGCGAGATCCGCAAGGTCAAGAAGTCCGAGTCGGGCATGGTCGCGGATCCGCTGACGATCAGCCCGCGCTCGACCCTCCGCGAGGCGCTCGAGCTGATGCAGCAGCACGGCTTCTCGGGCCTGCCGGTGGTCGAGAACCCGGGCACGCCGGGGCCGCCGGTCGGGATCCTGACCAGCCGCGACGTCCGCTTCGAGACCAACCTCGATCAGCTCGTCGCGCATGTCATGACCCGCGATCCGATCACGGTCCCGCAGGGCATCGATCTGGCCGAGGCCAGGAAGATCCTTCACCAGCATCGGATCGAGAAGCTGCTGGTGGTCGACAAGTCCGGCAACCTGATCGGCCTGATCACCGTCAAGGACATCCTCAAGTCCGACAGCTACCCGCACGCCAACAAGGACGCCGACGGGCGCCTGCGCGTGGGCGCGGCGGTCGGGACCTCGCCGGACACCATGCAGCGGGTCGCGGCGCTCGAGGCCCAGGGCGTCGACGTGATCGTCGTCGACACGGCGCACGGGCACAGCCGCGGCGTGCTCGACACGGTCCGGGCGATCCGGTCGGAGTTCCGCGACATGCAGATCGTCGCGGGCAACATCGCGACCCCCGAGGCCTACATGGCGCTGGTCGAGGCCGGCGCCGACGGGGTCAAGGTCGGCATCGGCCCCGGCTCGATCTGCACCACGCGGGTGGTCGCGGGCGTCGGCGTGCCGCAGATCAGCGCGATCATGGATACCGCGGTGGCGGCCCGGCGCAGCGGCGTGCCGATCATCGCCGACGGCGGCATCAAGTACTCGGGCGACGTGGTCAAGGCGATCGCGGCCGGGGCCCACTCGGTCATGATCGGCAGCCTGCTCGCGGGCACCGACGAGGCGCCGGGCGAGCTGGTGCTCTACCAGGGCCGCTCGTACAAGGTCTATCGCGGCATGGGCTCGATCGGCGCGATGAAGGCCGGGTCCAAGGACCGCTACTTCCAAGGCAACGTCGACGAGGAGCGCAAGCTGGTGCCCGAGGGCATCGAGGGCCGCGTGCCCTACCGCGGGCGCCTGGCCGACAGCCTCTATCAGCTGCTCGGCGGCCTCCGCTCGGGCATGGGCTACGTCGGCGCGCGGACGATCCCCGAGCTGATGGCCAAGGCCGTGTTCCGGCGCATCTCGAGCCAGGGGCTGCGAGAGAGCCACGTCCACGACGTGATCATCACCAAGGAAGCCCCGAACTACCGGATGGAGTAGCGGTGAGTCAGCAGCACGAGACCCTCGTTGTCCTCGATTTCGGCTCTCAGGTCACCCAGCTGATCGCCCGCCGCGTGCGCGAGCTGGGCGTGTACGCCGAGATCCTCCCCTACGATGTGCCGCTCTCGGTGCTCGAGGCCAAGCGACCCAAGGGCATCGTGCTCTCGGGTGGGCCTTCGTCGATCTACGACGAGGGCGCGCCGCAGCTCGACAACCGCGTGCTCGGGCTCGGCGTCCCGGTGCTCGGCATCTGCTACGGCCTCTACGCGATGGTCGCGGGCCTCGGAGGCAAGGTCGCCCCGGCCCGCGGGCGCGAGTACGGCCACGCGACGATCCGGATCGAGATCCCCGCCGGACCGATGGAGGACGTCGCGGTCGAGGGCTCGACCGAGGTCGGCCACGAGGAGCCGGTCTGGATGTCGCACGGCGACGAGGTCGAGGATCTGCCCGCGGGCTTCGTGACCGTGGCCAGCTCGCGCTCGTGCACGCACGCGGCCATCTACGACCCGAAGCGCCGGATGTGGGGCGTGCAGTTTCACCCGGAGGTCAGCCACACCCGTCGGGGCGTGCACATGCTCGGGCGCTTCCTCGATCTCTGCGGGTTCGCCCGCGACTGGTCGATGGGCGCGTTCGTCGAGGAGGCCGTCGAGCGGATCCGTGCGCAGGTCGGTCCGAAGGGCACGGTGATTTGCGGGCTCTCGGGCGGCGTCGACTCGTCGGTCGCCGCGGCGCTGGTCGAGAAGGCGATCGGCGAGCGGCTGCACTGCATCTTCGTCGACAACGGCCTGCTGCGAAAGAACGAGCGAGCGCAGGTCGACAAGATGTTCGCGGGTCGCCTGCACAACCCGCTGATCGTCGCGGACGCGGGCGCGCTGTTCCTCGAGCGGCTCGCGGGCGTGATCGACCCGGAGGTCAAGCGCAAGCGGATCGGCGCGACCTTCATCGATGTGTTCGAGGCCGAGGCCAAGCAGCTCGGTGGGGCCGACTTCCTGGTCCAGGGCACGCTCTACCCCGACGTGATCGAGTCGGTCAGCGCCCGCGGTCCCTCGGTCACGATCAAGACCCACCACAAC
>CBFGLP010000163.1:0-2228 GCA_965649595.1 uncultured Myxococcales bacterium
CGACGACTCGACCAACACCGACGAGGTCGGCGAGACCAGCGAATCGTCGGACTCGAGCAGCTCGGATTCGGATTCGAGCGACTCGGGCACGTCCGAGTCCGACTCGAGCGAGTCCGCCGACACCGAGTCCGACTCGAGCGAGTCCGCCGACACCGAGTCCGAGTCGGGCGACTCGAGCGAGGACGCGACGACCACGGACTCGACCGAGAGCGAGACCGACACGACCGAGAGCGAGACCGACACGACCAGCGAGACCAGCGAGACCGAGGGCACCTGCGGGCTGGTCGAGATCCTCGCCACCGTCGATCATCCGGCCTTCACTGGCGAGAGCTACTGCGAGGGCGTGCTGACCAACGCGGTGTTGAAGACCCAGGCCGAGGTCGACGCTCACACCGACGCGTACTGTCAGTCGCTCGCGCAGTGCTTCTTCCCCGAGCCCCCTTGCCCCGGCGAGCTCACGCTGAGCGAAGGCCGGATGCTGATTTATGCGGTCGGTGAGGGCTCGGGCTGTAGCCTCTCGATGACGATCGCCGCGATCGAGGACTGTGGAGACCACCTCGAGGTGATCGGGAACCTCAACGAGTTCGGCGGCTGCGCGGTGATTGGCTATGGCTTTCAGGCGGTCGAGATCGCCGCGACGGACAAGCCAGTCCAGTTCGTGATCCAGTGACCGGCCGGCGGAGATCACCTCTCCGATTCCGATTGTGAGCTTCGCACCCTCGTGCCGCCCATCTACCCACCCGCGCCGGCTTGGTCTCGATCGCTGCTCAGCGTCGGGGTCACCGGGACCAACGGCAAGACCTCGACGACCACGTTCGTCGCCGCGGGTCTGCAGGTCGGAGCGCCCGCGGGGCTGGTCGCCCGGGTGACCACGGTCGAGAGCGCGCTCGCGGACGAGCGGCGGCCACCGCCCGACGACCACGCGGGCTTCTCGAGCCTGATGGCCGAGCTCTACGCCCGTGGCGGTCGCCGAGCGGCGGTCGAGGCCACCTCGGCCGCGCTCGCGCTCGGGTTCGCCGCGGCCTGGCCGATGCGCGTCGCCGTGTTCACGAACCTCGGGCACGACCACCTGGCCATGCATGGGTCCCCCGAGCACTACTTGGCCAGCAAGGCGCAGCTGTTCGTGCATCTGCCCGTAGGTGGCTGCGCGGTGCTCAACGCCGGCTGCCCGGAGTCCGAGCTGATCGCGGAGGTCGTACCCGATCACGCCAGGCGACTGTGGTTCGCGGGACCCGATCGCGCGCTCGATCGAGCGGTGGCGCTCCGCATTACCTGGGTCTCGCCCAGCGCAGACGGGCTGGAGCTCGGGCTCGACGCGGCGCCCGAGCTCGGCGAGCTACCCGAGCGCGTTCGCCTGCGCAGCCTCGCAGCAATCCAGGCCGAGAACTTCGCCGCGGCCCTGCTGGCATGCATCGCAGCCGGTGTTCCAGGGGCCGCTGCAGCGGAGGCGATCTCGGCTTGTCCACCGCCCGCGGGTCGCTTCGAGCTGGTCGTGGGTCCACCTGGGTCGCCGCGCGTGGTCGTCGACTATGCCCATGGGCCCGACGCCTTGCGCTCGTTGTTAGCCGACGCCCGGCGCCTGAATCCTGCCCGAATCGTGCTGGTGCTGGGGGCGGGAGGCGGTGCCGACCCCAGCAAGCGGGCGCCCATGGGTCAGGCGTCGGCGGGAGCGGATCGCCTCTGGCTCACCTCCGACAATCCACGGCACGAAGATCCCGCGCTCATTGCTGCCCAGGTGCGAGCCGGTGTTCCGCCCGAAGTCAGCTGCGTGGTCGAGCTGGATCGAAAGGCCGCGATCCGGGGGGCGATCGCCGAGGCTGGATGCGACGATCTGGTTGTCGTTGCTGGCAAAGGGCACGAATACGGTCAAATCCTGGCGGATTGCACCCTGCCCTTCTCGGACCGCGAGGTCGTTCGCTCGGCTCTGGACGAACGCATCGCGGAAACGTACTGACGTCGTCGACCCGCCAACCCGATCGACACGGCCACGATCACCAAACCTCGCGGTGATCAGATGCAAGTCGACGATGTCTCGGGCAAGATGCCGAGTGAAGGAGGATCCTCGCCATGGCCAAATCCAAGGTGACCAAGAAGAAGGCCGCGAAGCCGGCCCAAGCCCCGAAGAAGCCTGCGGCCGAAAAGGCCAGCAAGAAGGCTGCCCCCGCGGCTGAGCCGGCGCCGACCAAGAAGGCTGGAAAGAAGAAGGCCGCCAAGGCCGAAGCGCCCGC
>CBFGLP010000164.1:0-6127 GCA_965649595.1 uncultured Myxococcales bacterium
AACAAGGCGGCCGAGGAGATGCGCGAGCGGCTGGCCAAGATGGTCGGCAAGAAGAAGGCCGAGAAGCTGGTGCTCGGCACCTTCCACAGCCTTGGCGCGTGGATGATGCGCGAGGATCCCGAGGGCTTCGACGTCCCCAAGCGGTTCCAGATCCTCGATCAGGGCGACGTCTACGGCGTGGTTCGCACGCTGCTGCGCGAGCTCGGCTACCACGGCCCCGCGACCAAGCGCCGCTTCGATCTCGGCGCGATCGTCCAGCGCATCAGCCTGTGGAAGAACGAGTTCTACACGCCCGAGCAGGTCGGTCAGCTGGTCGACCAGGGCCCGGCGACCGACTACGACGAGGTCGCAGCCGCGCTCTACGAGCCCTACGAGGACCGCCTGCGCAGCCTCGCCGCGGTCGACTTCGACGACCTCGTCTGCCGGATCGCGTTGCGCCTGCAAGACAACCCCGCGGTCAAGCAGCGCTGGCAGCAGCGCTTTCGCTACCTGCTCGTCGACGAGTACCAGGACACCAACACCGCGCAGTTTCAGATGCTGCTCGAGCTGCTCGGGCCCGGCCGCAACCTGTGTGTCGTCGGCGACGACGACCAGGCGATCTACGGCTGGCGCGGCGCCAAGGTGTCGAACATCTTGGGCTTCGACGTCTACTTTCGCGACGCCAAGGTCGTGAAGCTCGAGGCCAACTATCGCTCGTGCCCGCCGATCACCACCTGCGCCAACTCGGTCATCGCCCACAACACCTCGCGCCACGACAAGCAGCTGATCCCGCACCGGCGTGGCGGCGAGAAGGTCCAGCTGGTCGTGACCCGCGACGGCCCGATGGAGGCCAAGTGGGTCGCCGACAAGGTCTACAAGCTGATCCGCGAGGAGCAGGTGCCGGGTGAGGAGATCGCGATCCTCTACCGCTCGGTCCGCCAGTCTCGCTTGATCGAGCAGAACCTGCAGGAGCACGGCCTCCAGTACCGAGTGCTCGGCGGCCAGCCCTTCTACGACAAGAAGCAGGTCAAGGACGCGGCCGCCTACCTCAAGCTGCTGGTCATGCCGAGCGACGAGATCGCCTTGCGACGAGCGCTCGACACCCCGGCCAAGGGCATCGGCCGCAAGACGATCGAGCGGCTCGGGCAGTGGGCCGAGCAGCACGGCAAGCGCATGATCGACGCCGTCCACCACATCGGCGAGATCGAGGGCATCGGTCAAAAGCAGGTCGGCGCGATCGAGCGCTTCTCGCAGCAGATCCGCCACGCGCAGGGCGTCGCCCACACCGGCTCGGTCGCCGACGCGCTCCGCGGCCTGCTCGACGAGATCAACCTGCGCGACAACGTGCTCAAGGACACCGGCTCCGGCGAGGCCACGCAGGCGCGCTGGGAGAACGTCGAGTTCCTGCTCGGCAGCGTGGAGAAGTTCGAGCGGCGCGCGTGGGATCAAAAGGGCAGCAAGGAGAACCCCGAGGGCAAGCCCAAGTGGCGCGACTACCTCGGCGCGATCGACCTCAAGAAGAAGGACGACGACGAGAAGCAGCCCGGCGTCGTCACGCTTTCGACCTTCCACTCGGCTAAGGGCCTCGAGTGGGGCTGCGTGTTCTTGGTCGGCGTCGAGGAGGGCACGATGCCGCACAAGCGGGTCGAGGCGCCGCGCTTGAGCGACGCGATCTCGGGTGACATCGAGGAGGAGCGGCGGCTCTTCTACGTCGGCATCACGCGCGCGCGCGATCGCCTGTGGCTGACCCGCGCGGCGACCCGGGTAGATCGCGGGCGCGAGCTCGAGGTCAAGCCGAGCCGCTACATCGCCGAGCTGCCCGAGGATCCGGACGTCATCGAGACCTACGACGTGAGCCAGCAGGAGAAGCTCTCCCAGGAGACCATGGAAGAGCTCGCCTCCGCGTTCATGAGCCAGCTGCAGGCCTTCTTGCCGTCGGCGGAGCCGACCCCGATCCCGCGCAAGACCGGCAAGCCTCACTGGCAGGCCAGGTAGACGTCGACGACCTCGCCGACCTGCACGCGGCCGGAGGCCCCGACGAACTCGAAGCTCGAGCGCTCGCGCCCGCAGTTGCCTCGCTCGTCGCACTGCTCGCGCAGCTCGTAGCCGAGGTCGATGCTCTGCACGCCCTCGTCGGTCAGCGCGCTCAGCTCGAAGGGCAGCGAGAGCTTGTCGCCGTCCTCGTCGCGCCAGACCAGGATCTCGCCGAAGCGCTCGTCGGCCGCCGAGATCTTGCCGTCGTGGTTGCTGTCGAGGCTCGTGAGCGCGACGAAGCCGTTGGCCGCGTGACGCCCCGAGCCGAGCACCGAGCCGGAGCCGAACAGCTCGTGGCCGCCGTCGATGAAGCCGTTCTTGTCGAGGTCGATCGCCAGCCACGGGTTGTGGGCCGCGGGCCAGTCGGTGCTCAGGCACATGCCCGCGCCCGCGATGTCGAACGCCGCGCTGCTGGCCAGCATCTGGATCGGTGCTGCGTCGAAGCTCAGCACCAGCGGAGTGTTGCAGGCGTTCTCGTCCCAAGCCGGCACACCGTCGACGAGCTGACAGCCTTGCATGATCGATCCGAAGTCCGGGTCGCCGGGGAAGCACGACTGCGAGTCGCCGGGCATGCAGGCGAAGTCGACCAGGCAGTCGCCCCACGCGATCTCGCCCGCGATGTCGTCGCAGAACTGCGTGCCCTCGCCGTCTTGGCAGGCCCGGGTCTCGCCGATCTCCCCACACGCCTCGTGTTGGTCGGCGGACTCTTCGGTGTCGGTCGCGTCGCCATCGCCCGCGGCTTGGCCGTCGTCGACGACTTCTTTCTCGTCACAGGCGCTCACCAGCACGGCGAGCGAGAGGAGCATGGAGGCAAACACGGAGGTGTTATGCAGGTTAGACATGGCGCAGGCTTCTTGCCCTGTCTGTGCCACGACGAGGGCGAGTCGATCAGACCACGCCGACGAGGCGCTACGCTCGAGCCGATGAGCAAAAGCGTGCTCGAAAGTGGCTACTGTCGCCTCAGCCGAGCTCGACGCGCACGCGCGTGACGAGCTGCCGCAAGGCCTCGAGCGCGCCCTCGCTGGTCGCGTGACGGACGATCGCGTAGCCCTCGCCTTCGTAGCTCTCGCCACGCGGCTGACCGACCTTGGGCAGCTGCGCCTCGACGAGCGCGTCGCCGACGACTGCACGCGCTTCGTCCCAGCCATGCACCGCCGCGACTCGCTCGCCGCGTCCTTGACCGCGGAAGAACGCCGCGCCGGCGGCCCACTTGCGCGGCTTGGGCTCGAACCGGTCGAAGGTCATGAGCGCGGCCCAATCCGCGAACATGTCGGTCTCGTGGGTCATGCCCATCATCGGCATGATGTGCACCCCTGGCGGGCGTGCGCCGACCTCCGAGACGAGCATCGATCCATCGTCCCGCCGGAACCACTCCATGTGGGTGAGCGCCGTGCCGACGCCGAGCGCACTCAATGCCGCGCCGTTGATCGGGTCGAAGCTGCGCCAGGTCGGGTCGTCGGCCTCGCGCGGGAGCAGCACGACGTACTGCATCCACGGGTTCTCGAGCACCTCGAGCGGGCCCGGATAGTAGCGGGTGCCCGAGCGCCACACGGGGCGCCCGTCGATCGTGACCGTCTCGCAGGTGAACTCGCGTCCGACTACGAATTCCTCTGCCTGCGCTGGCGCAGCGGGGGACGGGGCCAGGCCGAGCGCGAACAGGCCACGCAGCTGCTCGTCCGACGTGATGCGGAAGGTCGCCCGCGCGCCGAGACCAGCCGGCGGCTTCACGACGATCGGGAAGCCGACCTGCTGCGCGAAGGCACGCAGCTCGTCGGGCGAGCTCGCGAGCGTGCTGCGTGCGACCGGCACTCCCGCGCGGCGCAGCACCTCCTTCATGCGGTCCTTGTCACGGAAATTCCGCGCGACCTCGACACCCATGCCCTCGATCCCGACCGCGTCGCGGGCCTCGGCCATCGGCAGCTGGAGCTGCTCGAGCACGCCAGCGAGGCGGTCGATCGGGCCGACGCCCTTGGCGATGGCTTGGCAGGCACGCACGAGCTCGCTGCCCGCGAGGCAGTCGTGGACCGCGTAGTGGCCGACGATCCGCTCGCGCAGCGGCTGCGGCAGGCGGGACTCCGGATCCTCGGAGATCAGCGACACGCGTGCGTCGGGCAGCTCGGCGAACGCCTTTGCGTAACGCAGGGTGTTGTGGAGGAAGCGGGGGGCGACGAACACGACGTGACGCACCCAGAAGTTTTACGAGAGCGAGGTCCAAACCGACAATCGCTCGCGTAAGATCTGCTCGTGAGCGTTGCGAGGGGCTCGATCAGAACCAGCTTCGTGCGAGCGATCCGCTTGGCCACGCTGGCCCTCGTGTCCGCTTGTCACGTCGTGCCTGCATCCGAGGACCCGAGTGGAGCGACCCCCGTCGCGCTGACCCTCTCGATCCTCGGTGATCAGGTGTTCGTCGCCGAGGGGGCCGAGCTGTGGGCGTTCTCGCCATCCATCCGCCGGGGGTTG
Source organism: uncultured Myxococcales bacterium (assembly GCA_965649595.1). Lineage (GTDB taxonomy): Bacteria > Myxococcota_A > Polyangia > Nannocystales > Nannocystaceae > Plesiocystis. Next base: position 4,474 of record CBFGLP010000164.1, read on the forward strand.
GGAGAGCGAGAGCCTCTGGCCGGGCCCTGTGACGTGTACCTGGACCTCGAGACCTTCGCCGACGACGTGATCGCGCTGTGTGACGATGGCCGCATCTTCATGATCGACGCAAAGGAGTCGCTCGGCGCTCGGCCGCAGGATTGGCAGCTCGTCCATGTCGATGCAGGGCTTCGTCAGCCCGTCCGGGCCGAAGGGCTCCCGCTCGTCGCCCTGCAGCGCAGCGATGAGTTGATACTGGCGGTGCGTGAGGACGGCGGCTTGCAAGCGGTGGTCGGGCACGGTGCGAAACCCCCGGCAGCGTCCACGACGACGCCCGCGACGAGCGTGGAACAGCTCGATCGTTTCCGAGGCCCCGAGCGTGGCGGCGCCGGCCAGCTCGCGATCGCGACGTTCGAGGAGGACATCGGACGCGACGAGGCGAGCCTGGCGTATGGCTTCGTGCTTCGGCACAGCGTCGAATTAATTGGCACGGCAGGTCACCGCGCGGTCGCCTGCCGCATCTATGGGCGGGGTTACCGAATCATCGATATCGCCTTCGGCCGCGAGCTCGCGCTCGCGGCCGTGCTGGTCGATCCGCACGGGCGCTCGTGGATCGCCTATGTCGACGCTGACGTGCCCTTGTCGCGGCAACTTTGGGCTGGACTCCATGAACCCCGAACCGGTCGGCGGACCAGCAAGGCGATCCGGTGTACGCGATGGTGACCCGACATCGAGCAGTCGTACGTCGAATCGGGGCCGTCCTCGCCGGGTTGCTCATGACCAGCCTGGGTTGCTCGGTCGGCATACAGCAGCGCTCGATCGTCGGCGTGGCGGTGGAGGCGGAGACGATCTACGTGGTCGGGGCTGGCGGAGCGTGGGCGTTCGACTCGAGCGCGGAGGGCCAGCTCGCTCGGCCGGCCGCGCTGGACGTCCCGTGTGCGGAGCCCGTCGACGTCGAGGTTCATGCGGCTGTGCCATATGTGTTGTGTCGCGATGGGCGAGTGTTCGCGCGCGAGAGCGGGCGCCTGGACGAGTCGACGCCGACCGAGTGGCGCGAGCAGGTTGCATCGCTGCAAGCGGGCTCTGGCGAGGCGCTGCAACGCTCCGACAAGACCTTGTATCGGGTCGAGCGAGTCGAGTGGCAGCCACGGCCGGAGAGCCCGCCCCTCCCGTCCTCGCCAGCGGAGCGGCGACTCGAATATTACTACCCCATTCGTGCGATCGTGAGCGAGGCTGGCCATCACGTGGTCGAGGAATGGCTCCCGACCAACCTCTGGCACGGCGGGTACGCGGTCAATCCGGCGACCTCCAACGAGGATGGCAGCGCGTTCCTGTTCACGGCAAAGATGCACCGGCGCACCCGGCTCTCGCTGATTTCGCACACCCAGGGCAACCTGCACTGTCGAACATCTCGCTGGTTTCGTGCTGTCGACGCCGCGGTCGATGCCGAGGGGCGAACGTTCGTCGTCGTCTCTGACTCGGAGCTGGTCGTGATTCGCTTCGACGCTCGCGGCTCGGTCCACGCGAGCGCTCACGATCCAGCGACGGGGGAGCGTCGGCGCGGGCGGATCTCCTGCATGCGGTGATGTGTCGTCGCTGGCGTACGCGTTTACATCCATCGGGTGGGGCGAGGCCCTAATTTGGGCGCAGGCCAACGCACGGGAAGTCTTTCCCG
>CBFGLP010000165.1:0-3219 GCA_965649595.1 uncultured Myxococcales bacterium
CCGTCGAGCGGCGGCGCGGTGTAGCCGATGAAGGGCTGATCGACGGTCAACTGGGTGACGGTCCCGTACCACGACGAGTTGAACCAATCGACCAGCACGTCGACGTCGCTGGCCGAAGCCTCGCCGAGCAAAGGATCAGTATCGACGACCTCTAGCGGAATCAGCAGGTTGGGGAACGTCTCCGCCTCTGGATCCTCGTCGTAGGTGCCGTGGCAGCCGGCACAGGTGCACTCGAACAATTCCTTGCCCTCGGCCGCGAGCGCCTGATCGATCGCCCACGGGTATTCGGGCGCCTCGATGGTCTCGAGGTAGGCCCGAATGTCGCGGAAGTACTCGAGCGCCTCGCTGGCCTCGGCCGCCGAGTCGACGCACAGCGACGAGGCGAACATCATCGTGCCGCGATGGTCACCGCGCGACATGCCATTATAGAAGTGGCCAGCCTTCTTCTTGACCCGCCACCAGGGCGGCGTATCGACTGGCAGCAGCGGCGGCGCGATCGGGATCAGCTGCTCGTCCGACCACTCGAGCGTGTAGGGGTTGCGGTGCGAGGCGAGCACGACCGCGACGTCGTCGGCCGGGTTGGTGCCGATCGTGTAGGTCTTGATGTAGGGCCCGAGCGCGTCGTAGCGACTGATGAACTTGTTGATCTCGACGCCTGCGTCGGTGAACTCGGGCAACTTCGGCAGCAGCCCGAGCAGCGCGCCGAAGTCGGTGGTGAAGTCGGCGTCGTGGCGGCCGAGCCCGATGATCAGCTCGCCATTGAGCTTGCCGGCGTGACAGGTCAGGCAGTTCATCGCCGCCAGCTCGGTGCCGCCGTCCGACACGACCAGGTTCCAGTTGTAGGGCAGCGTCGCGTTCTTGCCCTCGCGCCAAGCCAGCGTCTCACCGTCGGCGTAGGTGCCCAAGAAGCCCTTGCCGAGCATGAACAGGTCGTAGGGCACGCCGCAGTTGACGTAGTCCTCGTTGAGCAGCGCCCACTCGCCCGCGACCGGATCGCCGCCGATCTGCTCGGGACCGGGGATCGTCCAGCCCGACGACCAGGGGCCCGGGGCATCCTTGCAATCGGCGACGCCCTCCTCGCTACCCTCGGCTGACTCTTCCTCGCTCGTGCCAGCCTCGTCGGCTGACTCTTCCTCGCTCGTTCCTACCTCGCCGACCTCGTCGGGGTTTTCCGAGCCCGCCTCGTTCGACGAGCACGCGAGCATGCAGGCCAACACCATTGAGCCAGACACGAAGACTCGAGCATGCATGAGAGGCAGATACAGCTACTTGCTAGTCGCCAGCAAGTAAATTCTCACGCTGAATTCTTATCGTCGTTCAACACACGAATTTCGACGTGAATCCATCTGCGCGCGGGATGTAGACCACATCGGCGCGACATCCACGGTTGTCTGTCCCGCCTCCAGCTCATACAGAAGGGGTTCGGTGATCTCGAGCTCGGGCAAGGGACGACGCCAGGAGGAGCGGACCGCTCTGTCCGAGCAACTCATGACCGACGCGGCGGTGAGCCTGCTGGTCGAGCGAGGCATCGCCGGAATGACGCTGGCGAGCATCGGTGAGCGCTCGGGTTACTCGCGCGGCTTGGTCACCCATCGGTTCGGATCGAAGGCCGGGCTGCTCGCCCACGTGCACGACAGCGTGGCCGCCGAGTGGCTGCGTCGAGTCCAGGCGGTCGTCGGCAACGCGACGGGCATCGAGGCGCTCCAGCGGGTTACCGACGCCCTGTACGGCTTCATCGTCGAAGAGCCCGAGGAGCTGCGGGCGATGTATCTGCTGCGTTATGCGAGCATCGATCCCAGCGCCGAGTACCGCGCCAACGTGGCTCGACTGAACCGCGCCCACATTCGAGCGCTCGGCGGATGGATCGAGGAAGGCCAAGCGATCGGAGAGATCACGCCTGACATTGACCCCAAGCTCGCGGCCGAGCTGTTCGCGAGCGTGGTCGATGGCCTCCTCTATCGATGGCTGGTCAACCCCGACATCCCGGTCGAGCAGCTGCACGCGCTCTTGCGTGAGCAGATCGGGCGAGCGCTCGCAAAGGGCTGATCTTTTCGCCGCCATAGCGGCCTGCAAGTCACGCATCGATTGAGCTTGACCGGCCGTCCTCGGGCATGTTACTTGTTGGCAACTAGCAAGTTTGGTTCGTACTTCCGTTCTCGGCCTCGAAAGGATCCGCCGTGAAGATTCGACTTTGCGTGATCACCAGCGTGAGCGTGGCGCTCTTGCTCTCCTCCAAAGTTGCCATCGCCGAGGATCCTCCCTTGCTCGATTGGTCGACGATTCGATCGCCGATCGCGGCCGGCTGCGAGGGCCAGCCCGACGACACGCCGATCCCCCTCGACCCGCGCACGCTCGTGGTCCCGGGCGTCAGCTCCCCCGAGGCGGCGGTTCAGTTCAACGCCTTTTGGGTCGATCTCCACGATCCACCCGAGCCCTTCGTGACCACGCTGGCGCCCAATCCGACCACCTGTGGCGAGTTTCGGGCAAGCGCCGAGCGAGGCCGCCAGAACCTGATGCGGCGGGCCTACTTCCAGCCCTTCAGCACCTCGACGGCGTACTACAACCTCTACAAGCATTGGGGCTTCCTGTTTCGCCCGGCGGACTTCGATCAGCAGGTGATCAAGCGCTATGGCTTGGCCAAGGCGCCCTTCCACAATCCTTATCCCTATCCGTGGGAGGACCCCAACCTGACAAATGGCGGCAGCGGCCAGCTTCCGCTCGGGCTGGTTCAGGAGAAGGACGACAACGGCAACTACACCGGGCTGATCTCGTCGAGCTGCTCGGGCTGTCACGACTCTCGGCTAGGCACCGAGAGCGAGGCGTCCTTCATGTGGGGTCGCTCGAACGACGCCATCGACGCCGGGCTGATCCAGTCCGACTTCTTCCAGGTCAACGGCCTCCTCAACATCCTACTGCTGGCCCCGATCCCGTGGAGCACCGGTCGCGGCTCGACCGACGCAATCGGGATCGTCGATCTCCTGCCGGCGCTCTTCGACATGGACTCGCTCGGGATGGCGCCGAGCCTGCTCGAGTACTTCCCCAGCCACGCGGGCGGCATGTCCAAGGCGCCGAATTGGTGGCATCGGGCATTCAAGACCCGGCAGTTCTGGGACGGCGCCCTGACCTCGGACAATGTCCGCTCGGAGATGGCGTTCGGCATCGCCAACTTGTTTCGTGACGGGCCACAGCGGCGGGCGCTGACCGCCGAGTTCGAGGACA
>CBFGLP010000166.1:0-1742 GCA_965649595.1 uncultured Myxococcales bacterium
GAGCTCGCGGTGCATGTCGACCGGAATACCGCGGCCGTCATCGCGGATCGTGATCCCGCGGTGGTCGGCCTCGAGGATCACGTCGATCTGCGAGGCGTGGCCGTTGATTACCTCGTCGACCGAGTTGTCGAGGATCTCCCAGACGATGTGGTGGAGGCCCTCCTTGCTGACACCGCCGATGTACATGCCCGGTCGGGCGCGCACGTGATCGATGTTCTGGAGGACCTGGATCGAGTCGGCGGTGTAGCCACCGGCGGCCGGCTTGGCGGCGGCCTTGCTCGCGGGCTTCTCGGATTGCTTGGACTGCGGCTTGGTCTTGGCCATGAATCACCTCAGCGCTTGAGACCGAGCTCCTGGAGCTGGGCCTGGCCGGCTTCGAAGTCGGGGGTCTGCGGGAGCGGATAGATCACCTTGTCGATGGTCCCGCGCTTCATCACCGGGCGGCCCTTGCCGCCGCGACCGGTGACCTCTTTGTCGCTGCCCGGGAGCTTCAGCGTGCCGCCGCTGCTCTTGGCCGCCTCGAGCGTCGTGTCGCTCTTCCAAGCGGCGAGCAGCTCGTCGTCGTCGTCGAGCTTCATCAGCGTGACGCCGCGGCCGGGGCCGGCGAGCAAGTTGATGTCCATGGAGTTGCAGCAGAGCAGCCTGCCCTTGCGGCTGAGCGCGCAGACGTCGTCCTCGGCGTAGACCTGGAACACGTCGACGAACTCGTCGTTGTCCTTGAGCTTGCCGAACAGCCGGCCGCTGCGAGTGCTCGGCTCGCGGTGCGGCCACAAGGTGAAGCGAAACGCCATGCCCTGCTTGCTGACCGCGAGGAAGTGCGGGTAGGGCTCCTCGAACTCCTCGCCGAGCTCGGGCTTGGGCCCGGCGAAGTCGGGCATGAAGCGCGGGTCGGTGGTCGTCGCGGCCACGACCTTCTCGCCGTCCTTGAACTTGAACAGCTTCTGGACCGGGGTGCCGTGGCCGGTCGAGGGCGGCACGTCGTTGATACGGATCACGTAGGCGGAGCCGCGGTTGGAGAACAGCACCACGCTCTCCTTGGTGCTGCCACCGAGCAGCGCGAGCGGGGCGTCGCCCTCACGCATGCGGGTGGTCTCGAGGTTGACGGTCCGCTGGCGCTTGATCCAGCCGTCGCGGGTGATCAGCACCATCGCGTCCTCCTCGACGATGAACGCGTCGGCGGTGAACTCTTCGGTCAGATCCTCGGCGTCGATCCGCGTGCGTCGCTTGTCGGCGTACTCGGTAGCGAGCGCGTTGAGCTCGTCCTTGATCACGGCCCAGAGCTTGGCCTCGCTCTTGAGGATCGCCCTGATCTCCTTGGCCCGCGCGCGCTTCTCGGCCAGCTCCTCGCGGATCTTCTGGATCTCCAGCTTGGCCAGCTTGTAGAGCCGGGTGTCGAGGATGGCGTCGGCCTGGATCTGGTCGAGGTCGAACGCCTTCATCAACTTCTGCGCGGCGTCGGCCCGGCCATCGCTGGTCCGGATCAGCTTGATGGCCTTGTCGAGGTCGTTGAAGATCTTCTCGAAGCCCTCGAGGATGTGGATCCGCTCGCGCAGCTTGCGGAGGTCGTACTCGAAGCGGCGGCGGACGGTCTCTTGGCGGTACAGCAGGAACTGCTCGAGGATCGCCGCCAGGCCCAGGCGATCGGGGCGGCCGACCTCGGCGCCGGCGATCGGCACCAGGCACGTGAAGTCGTACTTCACCGTGACCTGCAGCCGCGTGTGCTTGAACAGGTAGGCCATGAT
>CBFGLP010000167.1:0-1675 GCA_965649595.1 uncultured Myxococcales bacterium
AGCGCTCGCGGGTGTCGAGCGAGGTCGCATATTCGGGGTTGGCCGGCGTATCGAGGTCCGCGACGAGCTCGTATTCGTCGAGATCGACGTCCGGGGCGGCGATCTCGAGCGGGTCGGCCTCGGCGTCTTCGTCGACGACGAGCGCCAGCTCGGCTTCGGATTCGACCTCGCTGTCGCACCCCGCCAAGCCAAAGCTCAGCAGGCTCGCGGTGATCCAGAGCGTGGGATTACGATGAGGGTGTTTGCGCATGGCGATGGCTCAATGCCCGCGCTAGCGCAATCGATCACGACAATCGGAGTGAATTCGTACCGGCCCGCGGGTCGGGTGTCGGTCGACGAGACCGACCCGAGAGCGCCGTCACTTTTGTAGTGAGCCGTCCGCTCGCGACACCAGCTTCGCCAGCGCCATCACGTGCTCATCGTGGGCCCCCATCTCGACGAGCGCCTCGGCCAAGCGCAGCACGTACTCGACGTTCGATCCGCTCGGCCCGTGTGAGCGCAGCACCTGCTCGGCGATCTGCTCGAGCGGCGCCTCACCCAACCAGTTCGGGTTGCTCGGGGTAGCCATGTACACCAGCGCCCGGACCGAGCGACCCACGCCGAGCACCACCTCGACCTCGTGCCGCTCGTAGCCACCTTGCTCGCGGTGATCGAGCTGCACGAGCACTCGCTCTTCGTGCCCCGTCTCGACCCGATAGACCGTGCCCCAACAGCGCTCGTCCTGGCCCGCGGGCATGAGCGTGACCACGCGCCCAGGTGCCTCGGGCAGGCCGCGGTGATCCGTCGAACCTTGCCAGAAGCGCCGCCGATAACCCCGCACGAAGCCCGGCCAGCGCTCGGTGTGAGCGAAGGCCGGTCGCCAGACCAGCGAGCCGTAGCCGAAGATCCAGAGGTCCCGCGAGTCGTGGGACATGCCGCGCGAGTGTACACTGCGGGCCATGCCGCGCGTGCGTTCGGCCTCGCTCCTCCCGCATCTGCTGCTCACGCTCGGCGTGGGCCTGATCGGCGGAGCCTGTCGAGACCGCACGACCACCGTCGAGCAGCCCGACTCGACCCCGAGCACCGCCACCGTCCAGATCAACCACGCCGAGATCTGCGAGGCCGGCTGCACTCGACTCGAGCGCTGCGTGCCCGAGCTCGCGGAGGCAGGTGACGAGCCGGCGGTCGAGATCGCGGCGCGGTTGGACGCCGAGTGCTCCGCCGCCTGCAGCGAGTTCAAAGACGACGCCGCCGCGCTGGCCGTGCAGGACTGCCTCACGCTCGACTCGTGCAACGCGTTCTTCGGCTGCCTCGGCAGCGAGGGCGCCCGCTCGTGGCTGGCCAGCGTCGCGCCGGTCGGCGAGCGCTCGTGCGAGAACCTGTGCAGCCAGGCGAGCGCCTGCGCGATCGCTCGCGTGTGCGAGGTCGAGGCCAACGCGAGCAGCAAGGACAAGCGCCCGAGCGAGGCCGCGAGCGATCCCGCCGCGTGCCTGGCCGACGAGATCCGCCGCGCCGAGCTCGACGAGCACTGCCGCCTCCAGTGCCTGAGCACCCCCGAGGACAGCCAAGCCCGCACCGAGCTGCTCGGCTGCCTCGACCACGTCTCGTGCCCGGGCATGCTGCAGTGCCTCGACAGCTGGGTCGACACCACCTACTCGGGCGGCCCGCAGCCGGGCCCGACCCCCGGCATCAGCGA
>CBFGLP010000168.1:0-7551 GCA_965649595.1 uncultured Myxococcales bacterium
CGATCGGGAAGAGGCTGAGCGATCCGGCGGTCGCGAGGATCGTCAGCGAGGCGGTGCACAAGCAGTGCAAGCCGCTCGAGAACGTGCCCTTCGAGGCGGGGTATCGGCGGCAGATGCTGGCCGTGTACTCGCGGCGGGCGATCGAGCAGCTGGTCGCGGCCGGCTGAGCGGCTCAAGCCACCACCGGCTCTGCGCGAAGCGCCTCCGCCAGCTCCGCAAACCGCTCCTTGCGAAGATCCTCGCTGCGAAACACCAGCCTGAAGTGATCGCGCAGCAGCTCGACTCGCCGCATCAACCGAGCCATCCGCCCGTCCGCCAAGTCGCGCTCGACCATGTACTCGGGCAGCACCGCGACTCCCTGCTCGGCCAGCACCGCGCGACGGATCGCCTCGCCCAACCCGAGGTAGCGTAGCTCGGCGAAGCGCAGCGTCCCGCGTAACCCGGGCGCCTCCCGCAGATAGCGATAGAGCGGAAGCTCGGCGTCGACGTCGAGCAGCACGTGGCGGGCCGCGTCACGACTGCGACGCAGCGGCTGGCGATCGAGCAGCGCCGCCGCTCCCACGAAAGCATAACGCTCTTCATGTAAGACCTCGCTCTCGAAGCTGGGATCGGGCAGCCGCGCCGAGCTGACCGCACAATCGATCGTGCCCGCGCGCAGGCGCGCCAGCAGGTCGGGTCCCGAGCCAAAATATAAGTGCAGGCGCAGGTGCGGCAGCGCCTGCGCGAGCCGGGGCAGGGCGGGCTGCAACCACGAGAGACCCAGCTCGAAGCGGGTGCCGATCGTCAGCTCGAGCGGCGCCTTGCTGCTCGGACCCTGAACCACGCGCAGGCACTCGCCGGCCTCGACCAGGACCTTGCGCGCCTGCGGCAGCAGGGCGAGGCCCTCGCTGGTCAGCTGGATCGTTCGGGTGGTGCGGGCGAAGAGCTGCACGCCGAGCTGCTCTTCGAGCTGGCGGATCCGCGCGCCGAAGGCCGCGGGCGTGAGCGCGACCTGGCGGGCGGCGGCGCGGAAGTTGAGCGTGCGAGCGGCGGCTTCGAAGCAGCGGAGGTTGTCGAGATCGGGCAGGGTCGGCACGCAGCGAGCATGGTGGCACGGGCGATCGGGCGTGGTCGAGCGCTCGGAGTGTGCGTCGTTTCCATATGATCGAATCGATAAAGTATCGCTCGACGATTCATCATGACGCCGCGCGCTCGAGGACTTCCCGGACCGCCGCGATCACGCCGGCGTCGTCGGGTTGCTCGGCGATCGTCGCAACCGCGATCCCCATGCTAGCGAGCGCTTCGGCGGTGACCGGACCGATCGCCACGACCTTGGCCCGCGCGAGCTGGGCGAGCGCACGCTCGCGGCTCTGCAGGTGCTCGCCGAGGGTGTCGAGGAAGTGCCGCGCCGTGCGACCGCTGGCGAACGCGATCGCGTCATAGCCCTCGCCGCCCTCGTCGGGCGGACGCAGGGAGTCGAGCAGCAGCGGCGACACTGCGGGGCGAACCGTCGAGTAGCCGACGAGCAGATCGAGCGATCCGCCCGCAGCATGGATCGCGGCGCCGATCACATCCCGACCTTCGTCGGCGCGGATCTGCAAGCAGCGGCGACCGAGCAGCCCTCGCGCGCGCAGGGCCTCGACCAGACCTTCAGAGGTGGCTTGCTCGGGCACGAGGTCTGGACGCAGGCCGTGGGCGACGCAGGTCTGCGCGGTGGCTCGACCGATCGCTGCGACCGTCACGCCCGCGAGCGCACGCATGTCGAGCTCGTTGCGCGCGAGCGTGGCGACGAGCGCCTCGACGCCGTTCGGGCTGGTCACGATCAGCCCATCGAACTCGCGCAGCCGCGCGGCGGCACGATCGAGCGCGGCGAGCTGCTCGTCGGTCGGCGGACCGAAGTCGAGGCAGGGGACCACGGCGACGTCGGCCCCGAGCGCGGCGAGCGAGCGGGCCAACCCGGTCGCCTGGCGTGCGGCGCGGGTGATGACGATCCGCTTGCCGAACAGCGGCCGCTGCTCGAGCCAGCCGATCCGCTCGCGCAAGCCGACCACGTCGCCGACGATCATGACGGCGGGGGAGCGCAGGCCAGCAGCGTCGATCCGCTCCGCGATGTCGGCGAGCGTGCCGACGACGGTCTGCTGGACGCCGCGGGTGCCCCAGCGGACCACGGCGGCGGGGGTCTGCGGCGAGCGGCCAGCGGCGATCAGCTTGTCGGCGTTGGTCCGGGCGTTGCGGACCGACATCATCAGGACCAGCGTGCCTGCGCTCTGTGCCAGGTGATCCCAGGCGACCGCGAGGCCAGCCTTTTCATAGGCCTCGTAGCCGGACACGAAGCTGACCGAGGGGGTGTGGTCGCGGTGCGTGATCGGGATCCCGGCGGCTTCGGGCGCGGCGATCGGGGACGACACACCGGGCACGAACTCGAACCCGACGCCGTGCTCGCGCAGGTGCACGGCCTCTTCGGCGCCACGCCCGAACATCATCGGGTCACCGCCCTTGAGCCGAACCACGTAGCGGCCAGCCGTGGCGTGCTCGACGAGCAGCTCGTTGACGCGCTGCTGCTCGAGCCGGCCCTCGTGCGGACCTTGGACCCGCTGGACGATCAGCGCGTCGGGTCGGCAGTGCAGCAGCATCGCCGGGTTGACGAGGTAGTCGACGATCACGACGTCGGCTCGCTCGAGGCGGTCGCGGGCGGCGAGGGTCAACAGATCGGGATCCCATGGGCCAGCACCGACCAAGGAGACGAAGCCAGTCGGGTTGGGGCGCTCGGCGTCGATCTCGGATCGCACGCGCGGAACATAGCCTGGTCGTGTGGCATGCAGAGCGGGATCGCTCGCTCCGCGGTAGCGAGCTGAGCAACACGCGGTTGATTTGGTAGCCAGGTCGGAATCAATCTGAGCCAGCACGGGAGCGCTCGCGCCAATCCGCACCAACGCGGGAGATTCGCAGTGTGTCGGTTGTCCTTTCGTCCACGTGTGCGCGATCGTTGCGGTCGCACTCGGATGCCCCGCAAGCCGAACGTGGCGTGTATGGTGTAGCGAGGCCCACGCGGCCGGGCGGCGACGTGCAGCTCAATCTCGACGGCTATCGGACAACCCGCTTGTTGAGAGCGGCGGGCTCGACTCGCGTGTTCGCGGCCGTGCGCGAGTCGGACCAGCGTTCGGTCGTCGCCAAGGTCTACGATCTCGACGCCGACGAGGGGCTCGAGGCGCGAGTTCAGCACGAGTTCCGGCTGATCCACGGGCTCGAGGTCGAAGGCGTGGTCCGGGCGCTGGCGCTCGAGCGGGCTGGTCGTCAGCTGGTGCTGGTGCTCGAGTGGTGCGAGGGCGTGAACCTCGAGGAGTTCTGCGCCGGCCAGCCGCTGCCGGTGCTCGACTTCCTCGACATCGCGATTCAGGTCACCACGGTGCTCGCAGCCGTACACGCGGAGCGGGTCATCCATCGCGACATCAAGCCGACCAATGTGCTGGTCGACGATCAGGGGCGCGTGCACCTGGCCGACTTCGGGATCTCGGTCCTGCTGGAGAGCGAGCGCCGGTACATCTACGACGACAGCCTGCTGGTCGGGACGCTGCCCTACATCTCGCCGGAGCAGACCGGTCGGACCAACCGCACGGTCGACTTTCGCAGCGATCTCTACTCGCTCGGGGCGACCTTCTACGAGCTGCTGACGGGGCGGCAGCCCTTCGACTGCTCGGCGCCGCTCGAGCTGATCCACGCCCACCTCGCGCGCGTGCCGGTGTCGCCCAGGCAGATCCGCCCGGAGCTGCCGGACGCGCTCTCGCGGCTGGTCATGCGGCTCTTGGCCAAGGCGCCGGAGCACCGCTACCAGACGGCGGCGGGGTTGGCCGTGGACCTTCGCCGGATTCGGGCGCGGGTCGAGGCCGGGGACGACACGAGCGGCTTCGAGCTGGGTCAGGCGGATCTGTCCAAGCGTCTGCAGCTGCCGCATCAGCTTTACGGGCGCGAGCGAGAGGCGGAGGCGCTGCTCGAGGCGTATCGCGCGACGGTCGAGTCCGGGGGGCGCCGAGCGCTGCTCGTGGCTGGGCCGGCGGGGATCGGCAAGTCGGCGTTGACGAGCGTGCTCGAGGTGGCGGTCGCGGGTGGGGGCGGATACTTGGCGCGGGGCAAGTTCGACGCGGTCGGCGAGAAGCCCTACGCGGGCTTCGTCGAGGCGCTGACGGGGCTGTTCGAGCAGTTCTTGACCGAGAGCGACGCTCGGCTGGCGATCTGGCGACGCCGGCTGATCGAAGGGCTCGGCGGGCTGGTCTCGGTCGTCTGCGAGCTGGTGCCGGCGCTCGCGTTGATCGTCGGCGAGCAGGTGCCGGCGCCGAGCCTCGGGCTGCTCGAGGCCCGCAACCGGATTCAGATCGCGATGGAGCGCGTGGTCGCGACGCTCTGCGAGGGCGGGCGGCCGCTGGTGTTGGTGCTCGACGATCTGCAGCGGGCCGAGCGTGGCAGCGTGGCGCTGGTCGAGACGCTGCTGAGCAGCGAGGTCGGACCGCTCTTGATCGTCGGCACGGTCCGTGCGCACGAGCTCGACGAGGCGCACCCGTTGGCCGCGTTGATGCGCGAGCAATCGAGCCAGCTCTCGGTGCTGACGCTCGAGTCGTTGACGAGCGAGGCGATCCGGGAGCTGCTCAGCGCCGCGTTGGCGCGACCGTCTGCGCAGGTCGAGGCGCTCGCGGAGATCGTCGCGCACAAGACCGGCGGTGTGCCGCTGTTCGTCCGGCAGTTTCTGGCCGAGCTGGTCGAGCGCGAGCTGCTGCGGCCGAGCCGGAGCACGTGGACCTGGGACGAGGTCGGGGTCGCGGCGGCTCGGATCCCCGACGACGCGGTCGAGATGATGAGCGCCAAGCTCGACGCGCTCTCGGCCGAGCACCGCGAGGTGCTCGGTCGGGCGGCGTGCCTGGGCTCGCGCTTCGAGCTCGGCGGGCTGACGCTCGTGTGCGAGCAGCCCCGCACGCGGCTGGCAGCGATCTGCTACGAGCTGGTCGACGCAGGCTTGCTCAGCGATCTCGGCGTCGAGTATCGCTTCGCCCACGACACGCTGCGGGCGGCGGCTCTGCGCACGATCCCGGCGGATCGCCAGCGCTCGTTGCACTGGACGATCGGGCAGCACCGGCTCGCCGATCTCGACGACTCCGACGAGTGGCTGTTCGTGGTCGTCGATCACCTCGACGCGGGCACGGGCGACGAGCTGGACGCGGCGGGGCGGATCGAGCTCGCGGCGCTCGACCTGCGCGCAGGCCAGCGGGCGCTCGACTCGGCGGCGTACGAGATGGCGGCGCGCTACCTCGGCCATGGCCTCGAGCTGGTCGCGGACGCACGCGAGGCAGTGATCGTCGGGGGACCGAGGGCGCCGAACTACGAGCTGGTGTTCGAGCTGCACTTCGCCCACGCGCAGGCGCAGGCGCTCACGCACGCGCGCGAGCGAGCTAACCAGGAGTTCGACGAGCTGCTCGGCTGGCGGCTCGCCGATCATCACCATGCTCGGGTGGTCGCGCGGCGGGTTCGGCTGCTCTACGTCGAGGGCCGCGTCGACGAGGGCATCGAGCTCGGGCTCGCGGCGCTGGCTCGCTGGGGCTATGCGATCCCGCGGACTCCGTCGCGTCCGCGGGCGCTCCACAGCCTGGTGCGGGCGTGGTGGTGGCTACGCTCGCTCGACAGCGAGGAGGTGCTCGCGATCCCGAGCTGTCGTGACGAGCACCAGGCCGCGATGGTCGACATCGTCTCGCAGATCAAGTACCCGGCGTTCACGACCGATAAGGTGCTGTTCATCTACCTCGCGGGGCTGCACGTGAGGATGTTGCAGCGCTACGGCTTCCACGAGTCGACGCCGAGCGCGATCGCCGATCTCGCGGTTGGTGTCAGCGGTGGGTTGGGCAAGATCGATGACGCGATCGCGTTCGTCGATCGAGCGTTCGCGCTGTGCGAGCGGCTGCCGAACTCGCAGATCGTGCGGCTCGGGGTGGTCGTGCCGGCGAGCGTGCTGGTGCTGCACCGTGGTCGGGCGTTCGCGGACACGCTGCGGCTGCTCGAGCGCAGCTATCCGATCGCGCTGGAGAGCGGCGACTTCCACCGAGCCAGCTACATCGCCGCGTTCGCGCTGGTGCTCGAGATCGAGGTCGGCACGCACCTCGGCGTCGTCCACCGACGGGCGCGCGAGCTCGGGAGCGAGCTGGGCCGCTGGGGCTCGCGGCCGCCGGCGATGAACATTTGGGTGCAGCGTTGCTGGTGCGTGGCGATGCTGCGGGCGGACGTCGATCCCGACGAGGTGGAGGTCCGGGCGATCACCCCCGAGCTGATCCGGCGCCGCGGCGGGTTGCCGACCACCGAGTACATCTGGCTGGTCAACCTCGCGATGCTCGACCTGTTGCTCGGCGATCGTCGGCGGGTCGTGTACGAGCACCAGGGCCTGGTCGGGGGGAGCAAGTCGGCGATCGGCAACACGTGGTTCCTGCCCCGCGCGGCGCTGATCATGGTGGTCGCGGTCGAGGGCCAGCGCATGCACGGCGAGCCGATCCCTGCGGCGGCCCGCAAGGAGGCTCGCAAGAGCCTGCGCTTGCTCGCGCGCTGGGCCAAGGCGGGGCCCGACAACTACGGGCACTATCACGAGCTCGCGCTGGGCGTGAGCGCGGCGGCTAGGGGGAGCTTCGACGAGGCCCTGGTCCGGCTCGAGCAGGCTTGGGCGGCGGCGCGGCAGCGGGGCTGCCGATGGGTCGAGGGCCTCGCCGC
Organism: uncultured Myxococcales bacterium; assembly: GCA_965649595.1. Lineage (GTDB taxonomy): Bacteria > Myxococcota_A > Polyangia > Nannocystales > Nannocystaceae > Plesiocystis. The sequence goes on from CBFGLP010000168.1 coordinate 6,718, forward strand.
CGAGTACTCGGCCGAGCTGCTCGAGCGTCGCGGGCTCGACTTGCTGGTCATCGGCGCTTGGCGGCGAACCTGGGACGCGTACGCGGCCTGGGGCGCGACGGCCAAGCTCGACCAGCTGCGGGCGCGCAAGCCCGAGCTGTTCGAGGAGCCGATCAGCTCGGGGCGGCCCTCGGCGGCGCGCTCGATGAGCACGATGAGCTTGTCGGAGGGATCGAGCACGCCCTCGCTCGATCTCGAGGGCGTGCTGCGCAGCGTCGGCGTGATCACGGAAGAGCTCGGGCTCGAGGTGGTGATCGGTCGCTTGCTCGACGCAGCGCTGACCAGCGCTGGGGCCGATCACGGGATGCTGGTGCTCGAGCGCGAGGGCGAGCTGGCCGTGGTCGCGACACACACGAACGCCGGCGAGCCGGAGCTGATCCCCGAGCTGCTGCGCCTGCGCGAGGCTGGAGCCCGAGCCCCGACGGCGCTGGTGAACTTCGTGGTCCGCACGAGCCAGTGGTTGGTGCTCGACGACGCGCTGGCCGATCCCCGCTTCGCCAGCGATCCCTACCTGCTCGGCAACGGCGTGCGCTCGGTGCTCGCGCTGCCGATCATCAAGGCCAGCCGGCAGCTCGGCGTGCTCGTGCTCGAGAACCGCCTGACCACGCATGGCTTCACGAGCGCGGTGATCGAGACGCTGCGGCTGATCACCGGGCAAGCCGCGAGCATCCTGGATAACGCGCGGCTCTACGCGGCGCTGCGGCGCAGCGAGGCCCGCTGGCGCTCGCTCGTCGATGGTGCGCCCGACGTGATCGCGCTGCTCGACGAGGCGGGCAGCATGGTGTTCGCCAACCG